>CAZUUN010000076.1:0-7176 GCA_964622735.1 uncultured Burkholderiaceae bacterium
TAGGCATGTTTTTGGTGTTTTAAGCCGTCAAACCTGCCTGAGTAGCTATTAAATAAGTAGTAATTTAGCGTTTGTTCTAGATGCGATCAAGCCGCTGTAATTGCCGTACCACAAGGCTCGTCGGTCAGCACCGCTTGCAGCATGGCGTGGGGCACGCGGCCATCTAATATATGCACGGCTTTCACGCCGCAGTGGGCAGCATCAAGCGCGCCTTGCAGCTTGGGCAACATGCCGCCGCTGATGGTACCGTCGGCCGCGAGCGCGGCGATCTTTTCAGGCGTCAAAGCGCGAATCAGGTTTTTGTCTTGGTCGAGCACGCCCGATATATTCGTCAGCAGCAGCAGCTTTTCAGCCTCTAGCGCTGCAGCCACTTTGCCCGCCACCACATCGGCGTTGACATTGAAGCTGGTGTTCTGGGCATCGGCCCCGACTGGGCTGATGACGGGAATATAGCCCGCTTCGATCAAATCCCAAATCACATCCTCTTGCACCGCCACGACTTCGCCCACTTGGCCAATATCGTGTTTTTTGCTGGGGTTGGTGGCATCGGTCAAGAGCATTTTTTGCGCGCGTATCAAACCGCCATCACGCCCCGAAAGACCCACGGCGCGGCCACCGGCTTGGGTAATCAAACCGACCAACTCGGCCTGCACTTGGCCCAGCAGCACCCACTGCACCACTTGCATGGTTTGCGCATCGGTCACGCGCATGCCTTGCACAAACTGGCCTTCTTTGCCGACCAGCTTCAAGGCCGCATCAATCTGTGGCCCACCGCCATGCACCACCACGGGGTGCATGCCCAGCGCTTGCAGCAGCACGATGTCGTGCGCAAAGGCTTGTTGCAGGGCAGGCTCGGTCATGGCGTTGCCGCCGTATTTGACGACCAAAACCTTGCCTTGCAGGGCTTGCAAATAGGGCAGGGTGGCGGCGAGGGTTTCGGGTGTGCTGGTCATAAGAGGAGCGCGTAAAAGACGGAGGCTTGGCGGCCTAGAGACAGTTTGGAGCGGGTGATGGGAATCGAACCCACGTTATTTGCTTGGGAAGCAGAAGTTCTACCATTGAACTACACCCGCGCTGCGCATGATTGCGGCGCAATTCTACCCAGTATTTCGCGGTGCAGCCGCTTATGGGCCTGTTGCGCAGCGCCATCGACTGGCGCTTGGCGGCTGGCTGCGCGGCGTCGAAACTGGTCAATGCACCGTACAATAATTGGCTATGGCTACACAAAACCTCGATCTCGAATCCCAAGAGCAACTAGATCAGCTCAAGTATTTTTGGAGCAAGTACGGCACTTTGATCACCGCGGCCATAGTCGCAGTGGCTTTGATTGTGCTGGGCGGGCAGTATTACCAAAAAATGCAAAGGGACCAGGCCCTGCAGGCTGGGGTGATTTATGCCGATATGGAAAAAGCCCATGCCGCGCGCGATGGCGAGAAGCTCGAACGCGCCTTTGAAGATTTGAAAGCCCAGTTCCCCAAAACGGTCTACACCGAGCAAGCAGCTTTGCTGGCAGCTCAAGTGCTAGAGCTGGCTAAGCCTGCCGAGTCGAAAGCCGCGCTCAAATGGCTGGCCGACAATGGCAAACAGCCCGGCTATGTGGCGATTGCGCGTTTGCGTTTGGCAGCTTTCGCCTTGCAAGCCAAAAATTACGACGAAGCGCTGCAGTATTTGAGCAGCGGTATACCGAGCGATTTTGCGGCCCTTGCCGCTGATCGCCGTGGCGATATCTATATGGCGCAAGACAAAAAAGCAGAGGCCAAGGCCGAGTACCTCAAAGCCTATGCCGATATGCCCGAGACCCAAAGCTACCGCGGCCTGATAGAAATCAAACTCAATGCCTTGGGCGTCGATGCTAAAGCCGAAAAGCCGCCAGCTGCGAATGCCAAAGCCGCCGCGCCAAGCGCAGCCGCTAGCGCCAAAGTCTAACCAAGTGAGAAGAAGCCCCATGCACGCACCCAGCATCCACGCTCCGCGCCGTTTGCGCACGGGCGCTTTAGCCGCCAGTTTTGCTGCCGTTTTGCTGCTGCAGGCTGGCTGTTCGATTTTTGATTCTGCTCCAGCCAAGAGTAAGCCATTGACCCTGCCTGCGAATCCTGCGCAACATGGCGCGCAGTTGGCTTGGCGTGCGAATGTGGGCACTTTGCCTGCAACAGCTACGGCCAGCGTGGTGCAAAACCAATTGTTCATGGTGAATGCCGCTGGCGAAATCAGTGTGCTGAACGCGCAAGGTCAAGTGCAAACTCGCGCCAGCTTAGGTGCTGCACCGACGACTGGTGTGGGCAGCGACGGCAAACACATGGCCGCTGTCACGCGTGACAATGATTTGTTGGTCTTCGCCCAAGGCAAAGAAGTTTGGCGCCAACGCTTACCCGCGCAAAGCTACACCACGCCAGTGGTGGCTGGCGAGCGCGTGTTCGTGCTCTTGGCGGATCGCAGTGTGATGGCTTTTGATGGTGAGAATGGTGCCAAGCTTTGGCATTTGCAACGCAGCAGCACGCAGCAAGACACTTTGGTGCTCAAACACCCTGGCACTTTATTGGCGATGGGCAATACTTTGGTCGCTGGTGTCGGCCCGCGCTTGTACGGCATTAACCCGAACAGCGCTCAACTGCAGTGGGATATTCCTGTTGCCAACCCGCGCAGCACGAATGATGTTGAACGCTTGGTTGATGTCGTCGATCACCCTTACCGCGCAGGTGCGGTGTTGTGCGCGCGCGCTTACCAAGCGGCGGTGGCCTGCATTGATACCCAAGCTGAAAAGCTTTTGTGGGTTGCACAAGACAAAGGCATAGAGGGCCTAGGGGGCGATCGTGTGCATGTTTTTGGGGCTGATGCCGATGGCCGCGTGCGGGCGTGGTTGGGGCAGACGGGCCAGCTCACATGGACGAACGAGAAGTTGCTCTTTCGCAACTTGAGCGCGCCTACAGCTTGGGCAGACAGCGTAGCGCTGGGCGACAGCAGCGGCAAGCTTTTCTTTTTGAAGCCGACAACGGGCGACTTGCTCGAATACCAAGACACCGATGGCTCGGGCGTGCGCAGCACCACTTTATGGGGTGAGCAGCTGATCGTCATCACGCGTGCTGGCGGTGTCTTCGCTTATAAGGCGAAATAAGCCTCCCACAAAGCCGATGCTGGACGCGCTTCACACACACACAGCCCCCTTGAATGTCGAGGCCAACCCCGCTCGTCTAAGCCGCCGCCACTTGCTTGCGCAAAGTATGGCGCTGCCGGTCGCCGCTCTAATGGCTGGTCTGCAACCTTTGTATGCCCATGCTGGCGGGCAACTCGAAGAGCCATTGGCTGATTCTGTGCGGGGCGCTTTAGCGGCTGCAGTGGCTTCTAGCTCCGTGCCGCCTATCCCGGTATTTGCCGACAAAATCAAACAACAGCATTATGTTTTTTGGTTGGCGCGCACAAGCGAGCGGCTGCATGAGCGCCGTCGTTTTATGGGTGAACAAGAGCGCACAGAATTGCTGCAAACGGTTTGGTACGAAGCCAAGCGCGCCCGCCTAGATGTGTCTTTGGTCTTGGGCTTGATCACGGTTGAGAGCAATTTTCGCAAATACGCCATTTCACGCGTAGGCGCGCGCGGCCTGATGCAAATCATGCCGTTTTGGAGCCGCGTGATTGGTGATGGCGACGCCAGCCGCCTTTTTCACATGCAGACCAATCTGCGCTTTGGCTGCGTGATCTTGCGCCATTACCTAGACCGTGAAAAGGGCGACGAGTTTATGGCGCTGGGGCGCTACAACGGTAGCCGTGGTCAAGCGAAATACCCGGATGCCGTCTTTGCCGCGCAAAGCAAATGGACGCTGTAAGTAAACGGGTCGATTAGAAAGAAGTCTATGCAAAACCCTGCTGTCAAATACCGTGCCGATATCGATGGCCTGCGCGCCGTGGCCGTGTTGTCGGTGCTGGTGTTCCACGCCTTCCCTGCGGCTTTGCCGGGCGGATTCTTGGGTGTTGATATCTTCTTCGTGATTTCGGGCTTTTTGATCTTCTCGATCATTTACCAAAATCTGCAGCGCGGCAATTTCAGCATTGCTGACTTTTACCAGCGCCGCATTCGCCGCATCTTTCCGGCTCTGCTGACCATCTTGATCGCGACATTTATCGCTGGCTATTATTTGTTCTTGCCTGACGAAATGCAGCTGCTGGGCAAACATGTTTTGGGCGCGACGACCTTCCTCTCCAATTTTGTCTTGTGGAATGAGTCCGGTTATTTTGACAAAGGCAACTACCTCAAGCCGCTGATGCACTTGTGGTCTTTGGCGGTGGAGGAGTAATTCTATTTAGTGGTGCCACTGCTGCTTTGGGCTTTGTGGCGTCGCATACCCGTTTGGGTCGTGATGCTGGTCTTGGTGCTGGCTTCCTTCGCCTACAGCGTCTATTGCACGCAGACGGACATGAGCGCGGCCTTCTTTTCACCGCTGTCGCGCTTTTGGGAAATCGGCGCGGGCTGCTTGGCTGGCTTTGCCCTCAGCAATGCGCGCAGCAAAGAGGTCATTGATGGTTGGAAAGCGCGTCAGCCGGTACTGCTGCAAGTGCTGAATGGCGCAGCCTTTTTGGCGCTCGTGTATAGCTTTACGCAACTGAGCGAAACCGATCGATTGCCGGGCTGGTTGGCGCTGCCCGTGATTTTGGGCACCACCATGCTGCTGCTGGGCTTGAGCCCGAAAAGCCCGACGCATCGCCTGCTGGCGCTCAAGCCCATGGTGGCGGTCGGCTTGATCAGCTACCCGCTTTATTTGTGGCACTGGCCGATCATTTCGATTTTGTATATTCTTTATGGCGGCATGCCACCGCCTTTGGTCTTGTGTTATGCCTTGGCGGGCTCTTTTGTGGGGGCGACAGCAACTTATTTCTTGGTTGAAAAGCCCGTTCGTTTTGCCAAGCCCGCTAGCTGGTGGGTCCCCGGTACTTTGCTGGTGTTGATGCTGGCCCTAGCCGCTGTCGGCTACCACTACTTTGCGCCTGAGAAAATTTCAATGCTCGTCATGGGGAACACGCTATGAAGAAAGTTTTTTTGCTTTCGTTGCTGCTCGCTTTGACCGGCTTGCTCCCTGTGCAGGCGACTGAAAAAATTGAAAACTTCAGCCATTACTACCGACAAGATTGCACTTTTGTGTCGGGGCAAGCTGCGGATGGCAATGACTGGTGTAACCGAGGAAATGCGCGCGGCAAAGTGCCGAATGTGGTCATCATCGGGGATTCGTATGGCAACTCGGCCACGACCATTTTTGAAGAGTATGCGCGTACAAGTAGCAAGCAAATTATTTATGAACAGTATGGCCGTGGACAATGTCCAGGCTTGCTGGGAATAGGCCCTAAGGGGTGCGGCGACTTTGCACAAACAGTGTATGAGCGTATTAAAGAAACACCTGGCATTCGGACGGTTGTTCTCGTCAGCCACTGGGTTTACTATTTTGGAGAGACGCGTCGCTGGAATGAGGATACGCGTGATTATTCGCGTGCAGAAATACAAAAAGCTTTATCTGACACGATCAAGGCTTATCAAGCCTTGGGAAAAAAAGTAGTTTTTATCTACCAAGCGCCAGAAGTAGCTGACCCTAAGACTTGTGTGCAAAGGCGCATTCGGATTGCTGCGGCAGAGGATAAATGCCAGCTGACCAAACAATGGGGCTGGCGTGATGAGGTGTATCGCCCCTTTCTCGATCCCCTGTTGGCCCAGCTAAAAGTTGAGACCTTCGACCCTTTCGATTTTATGTGTGATGATAAGTCGTACAAAGTGAAAGAGGGTGACAACATTTTCTTTGCTTCACAGGCTCATTTCTCAGGCTTCGGTGGCCAGTACTTGGCGCGCAAAGCCGCGCCTGATCTGAAAAAGCTGCTCCAATTCTGATGCTGTTTGAGTGGTGTTTCTTATTTCCAAGAACTGCTGCATGCCCGAGGAGGATTTTTCATGAAACCTTATACAGTCGCTGGCTTGCTGGGTGTGTGCGCTGCCTTGTTCGCACTCTCTGCACAAGCCGCTACAAAAATAGAAAATTTCGCTGAGAGTTACCGACAGAAGTGCGATTTTGTGACGAATGCGTTTTATGGTGACGACTGGTGCAACCCAGGTAATGCTACAGCGCGCGCGCCCAATGTAGTGCTGGTGGGTGATTCTTACTCTAATTCTTTGGTGGGCGTGCTGGAAGAGCATGCGTCATTGGGTGGTAAAGGCCTCATTTACGAGCAGTACGGCAGAGGGCAGTGCCCAGCTTTGTTAGGTTATGGCCCCGACTGGTGCAGTGCATTCGCCCAAACGGCTTATGAACGAATCAAGAAAACACCGAGCATTAAAACGGTGATGTTGGCGGCTAACTGGAGCTATTACTGGGCCGAGCAAAAGCAGTTTTCCGCAACAGGGCGGCCGTATTTGCGCGCAGAGTACGAGAAAAGCTTTGTAGCTACTCTTAAAGCCTATCGGGCATTGGGTAAAGCAGTGGTGGTCGTGTATCAGTCGCCCGGTATTGATGACCCCAAGGTTTGTGTGAGCCGTCGCTTTCAACCCGCGAGCGTAGCGAATCAATGCGCTTTGAGCCGTCAGCAGGCAGACGCGCGTGAGACCTACCGCCAATTTATGAGCCCAGTATTGCAACAATTGAAGGTAAAGTCTTTGGATCCTTACGCCTACTTTTGCAATGCAAAAGAGTGCACCTTGAAAGACGGCGACAAAATTTTCATAACCACAGCGACACACTTGTCGGGCTTCGGCGGTCAGTATTTGGCGCGCAAGGCCAAACCAGATCTGCAAAAACTGTTGCAGTTTTAAGCAAGCTGGGCTGCTGCAGCCAAGCTTTGTAAATAGCTCAACAACTCGGCCTGTGCGCCGAGTTTTTTCATGGGCGGCAGGCTCGCTTGCAGGCGTTTGCCATAGGGCGTGTTGCCCAAACGCGGGTCGCAAATGACCAGCGCACCGCGATCGCTTTCGCTGCGAATCAGGCGCCCTGCACCTTGCTTGAGCGCGACTGCGGCTTCCGGCATGGCGTAGTGGTTAAAGGCGCTTTTGCCCTGCGCCTCTAGGCGCTGGGTGCGCGCCTCAATCAGCGGGTCGCCCGGTGGTGGGAAGGGCAGCTTGTCGATGACGACGAGTTGCAGCGCATCGCCGGCGATGTCTATGCCCTCCCACAGCGAGGCGGTCGCGACCAAGACATGGCCTTTTTCGCTGCT
>CAZUUN010000077.1:0-7168 GCA_964622735.1 uncultured Burkholderiaceae bacterium
TCTGCTTTTCGTCGATCGGCAGAAACGGCAGCGAAATGGGCGCGGAACCGGTCGCCAAGATAATCGACGTCGCCTCGACGCGCTCTTGTCCCTCCACGTCGATCGTATGGGAGGCGACCAATTGCGCCTTGCCTACTGCGCCAACTTGCGTTTGCGCCAATTGACCGTCTTTGAAAATCATCAAAGTCGGAATGCCGCGTATGCCAAATTTGGCCGGTACTTCGCGGTTTTCGTCCACATTCATTTTAGCGATTTGGACTTTGCCCTCGTATTGCGTCGCCAGCTCATCCAGAACCGGTGCGATGGAGCGGCACGGGCCACACCATTCAGCCCAATAGTCAACCAAGACGGGCAGACTAGACTGCAAGACGTCGGCTTCAAAAGAGGCATCGCTAATGTTTTTAATCAAGGGGTTAGCCACAATGGGTGTCCTTTCTGACTGAATCGGTGGAATACTAAAGCCCAATTGTGACAGAAACCCATAAAGACGGCTCAAAGCGCCGTTTAATTAGCCTTTAATTACCGATAAATTGCCGCAAAATAACCCGATGAATAAGCATACCCAAGACTGCTGGCAAGCGCTGTTCGCGCAGCTTGCCGCCCTGCAAGCGGGCAGCGCACAGCCGGGCAGCTGCATGGTGCTGCTGCCCTTTGGCCAGCTACTGCCGATTGCGGGCAAGCTCTGGGCGCAGCAGCAGCCCACGGGTTTGCTGCCGCGTTTTGCCACCACCCAAACTTGGGCGCAAAACCTGCCGCCGCTGACGGGCGTACAAGCCCCCGGTGCCGAAGACTTTCAGTTTGATATGGCCCAAGACAGCTTGCGCGCGCGCGACTTGCTGACGCAAACGGGCTTGCAAGCGCAGAGCGAACACCTTTATCCACAACTGCTGGCCTACGCCCAGCCCTTGGCGCAATTGGCGCGGGCACAAGCACCCGCCACGCGTGCGGCTTGGGCGGACAACTTGCGCCTGAATCTGCCCGCCACCATGCCCAGCGAGCACAACCGCTACGAGCGTGCGCTCTTGGCGATAGCGCTGGAGTGGGTCGCGCACTCTAACTACCACAGCGATGTTTTATTCAGCTCCGCCGCAGGCGCTGGCTGGTCGCAGTTGCTGCTGGTGCAGGGCTTGCAGCAAGATACCCTGGCACAAAATGTGGCTGCCTATTGGCAAACGGCTGGCAAAACAACACAAGCCTGGGACTTTAGCCCCGCGCTCGACTGGCAGTCGCCGCAACTGGGCCAAGTGCGCAGCTACGCCCTGCACAGCAGTGCCGATTTGCTGCACAGCAGCGCGCAATTGGCGCTGGAGCTGGTGCAAGATGGGCAGCGCCCCGTCGCCCTCATCACCCAAGACCGCCACATCAGCCGCCAAATGCGCGCGGTGCTGGCCAAGCAGGGCTTGCGCATACGCGATGAAACCGGCTGGAAGCTCTCCACCACCCACGCAGCGGGCACTATTTTCAGCGTACTGCAAGCCGCACTCGCACCCCACAGCAGCGCGGCGCAGCTCGCTTGGCTCAAAGCTGCGCTTGGCCCCGCGCACGCAGCCCTGTTGGCGCTCGAGGGCTATTTTTATAAAGAAAAAACACTTGCAAGCCTTGATAAACCTGCCACAGCAGCTGCGCAAAAAATAGCAGCACTGTGCGCCGAATTGTTGCCAAGCATCACGCAACTGGCGCAATTACTCAGCGGCCGCCAGCGTTTGGACGATTGGCAGCAGCGCCTTTACAGCGCTTTGCAATTGCATGGTTTGGCGGCGCAGCTCGAAGCCGACGATGCGGGCAGTGCCTGCTTGCAAGCGCTGGAAGCGCCCAGCAGCAATAGCCGCAGTCTGAGCTTGGTGCAGTTTGCTGCTTGGGTGCGCGATGTGCTGGAAAGCGGCAACTACCTGCCGACGCAGCCCGCCGATTGCGACATCGTGTTTTTGCCGCTGGCGCAAATGCTAGGGCGCGACTTTGCCGCCGTCTTGCTGCCCGGCGCTGACAGCGAGCGCCTGCCGCTGTACCAGCCCAAGCTCACGGTCTTTAGCCCAGCGCAACTCGCTCTGCTAGGCCTGCCTGACGCACAGGCGCAAGCCGCCACCTTGCAACAAGCTTGGCTACAAGCGGCCTGCAACCCGACCCTGCACGCGCTTTGGGCGCAAGTCGAAGACGGGCAAGAGCGCAGCGCCAGCCCGCTCTTGCTGGCGTGGCAACAAGTGCATGGCGTGCAGACTGCGCCACTAGAGCCGCACATGCGCAAGATCGATGCGGCCGCGCAACTGCCGCCGCAAGCAGAGGCGGGTGACTTGCGCATCACGCACATCAGTGCTTCGGCGTATGAGGACTTGCGCAACTGCCCCTACCGCTACTTTGCCAAAAACCTGCTCAAGCTGCGCCCGACTGACGAGCTAGAAGAAGAGCCCGACCAGCAAGACTGGGGCAATTTTGTACATGCCACGCTGCTGCACTTTCACCAAGCGCGGCAAAACCCCAGCGCGCTGCCCCAAGCCCTGGCCGATGCCGAGCTGCTGGCGCAAAGCGCCGCGCAGCAAATGCAGACCCTAGTCGCGCAGCAAAGCAACAGCAGCATGGCGGCGCTTTTGCTGCCCTACGCATACAGCTGGCCCAAGCTGGCGGCAAATTATTTAGAGTGGCTGGCTGGCGCTGAGGCCGAAGGCTGGCGCTTTCAAAACGGCGAATTCCAAGCCCCGAACCCACCGCAGCTGCCGCTAGCCGATGGCAGCGCGGTGCAATTGCGCGGCACCATAGACCGGCTCGATGCCAAGCTGCCCTCAGAGCAGCGCCTGCTGGACTACAAAACAGGCGACGCGAAAAAGTTGATGCGCAAAGTCGCCAGCATTTATGAAGACACGCAACTGCCCTTTTACGCCCTGCTATTGGGCGACGATGCAGCTGCTGACTTGGGCGCAGCCTACCTCGCCGTGCGCGAGGGCGAGACCACGCTTATCCCGCACCCAGCCATAACCGAAGCCGCGCAGGCTTTGGCTCAAGGGCTGATCGATGACCTTAGCCGCATCCACGCGGGCACGCCCATGCAAGCGCTGGGCGCGGAAGACGATGTTTGCGGCCACTGCGAGATGCGCGGCATGTGCCGCAAAGATTTTTGGCCTGCGCAAGCAGCTTGAACACCGAAGGAGTAAGCCATGAACCCACTAGAAAGATTGCAAGCCCTCGACGCCATCCGCCAACTCAAAGCGCGGCGCTTGCGTGCGATGGACGCGAAAGAATGGGATCTCTACACCCAGCTGCATTGTGCCGACCATGTGTCTGACACCTATGGCGGCGAAGTCATGCCCAGCGCGGCGCAGAACACAGCGCGTTTGCGCGAATTTTTAGACGGCGTGACCAGCGTGCACCATGTGTTTAGCCACGAGCTGGAGCTGCAGTCAGACACCGAAGCCAGCGGCATTTGGTGCATGGAAGACCGCCTGTGGTGGCTGCAAGCCGAGCAGCCGCACTGGCTGCACGGTTTTGGCTATTACCACGAGCGCTACCGCTTCGAGGACGGCCTGTGGAAGTTTTGCTACCGCCGCCTTGAGCGCACCAAAGTGATACTCTCAAACGGCGGCGATATGCAGTTGCGCCAACGCAGCGGCACTTAAAGCGCCCACAGCGCCAGCCCACTACCCAGCTACCAAGCGCTGGGCGGGTTGCCGCGCGCCATCATGCTGGCGCTGCGGTTTTCGATGTGTTGATCGGCATCGGCGCTCTCGGGCAAAAGCCAAAAGCGGTTTTCTAAGACACCTTGCAGCGCAAATTGCGCCACTTCGTCCGGCTCGGTCAATTGCATTTTCAGCCCCGTGGCGGCAATCAAATCTTCCATGTTTTGATAGGCGACGCCCTTGGCGTCAGCGCCACCATAAGCCTCGGGGCGATTGCGCTTAGAAGCCAAAATACCCGTGTTCACCACATGCGGCCCGGGGAACAAGACCGCCACGCGCAGCTTGTCGCCTTCGCGCAGCAGTTGCTGGTAGAGTGCCTCAGACAATGAAGTCACCGCCGCTTTGCTCGCCGCATAAATAGGGGTGTTGGGGATCGTGCGCAAGCCGCCGTTATTGCTCGATGTATTGATGATGCAAGCCGCCTGCCCCGTGCGGTTCGCGTCAGCCAACATGCGCGGCACAAAAGCATGCACGCCATGCACCACGCCCATAAAGTTCACATCCATGCCCCAGCGCCAATCGCTCACGGGCAAATCCCAAATTTTTCGCTGCGCCTCGCCCAAACCCACGCCGGCATTGTTAAACAGCAAATGCACAGCGCCCAGTTTCGCATAGGCTTGATCGGCCAATTCGCGCACCGACTCTTCACGGCTCACATCCACCACTTGGGTGTGCACGCTCACGCCATAGCGCGTTTGAATTTCGTCCGCCACCGTCTGCAAGCGCTGCGCATCTATATCGGCAATCAGCACGCGCGCGCCCGCTTGTGCCAGGCGCTCGGCCAAGCATTTGCCGATGCCGCTTGCGCCACCCGTGATAACGGCTGCTTGGTCTTGAAAGGTTTGCATAATAAAATTAAAAGATGAGCTGCTCAGGCAGGTTTGACGGCCTAAAACAGCAAAAAGACTATTAAATTTAAGCGGGAATGAAAATACCCGGGTTTTGCGGCGTATCGTCGCGCTGGCACCAAAAATCGCGGATCCACTCGCCCGGCACGCTGCGCAAAATCTCGCCGCCTGTTTGGCTCGCGCCCGCTGCATATTCCATGCTGATGATGCTGCGCACGGGCACATCGACCAGCGGGTCGTAAACCGATTCATGAAACTGGATGCGGCCATCAAAGGCGCGGCGCTCGCTGTAATTGCGCTTCCAGTTCAATTGCGTCAAGAACACATCGCCATCGAACTCGCCCAGCGTGGCAATCGCGGGCATGCCTTTGTAGCAGTAGAAATGCTCGTCGAACTGCAAAGGCAGATCGAGCGGCGCGCCTATCGTGCCTTCGAGTTCAAAGAACTGAATGCCGCGGCGCTCGCAACTCGCTTCTACGCGATTGCCATCTTTCAAAAAGGTGGTCTGCGCAATTTTTTTCGGCTCGCCATAGCGCTCGCGGCCACCAGTGACCACACTCTCGCCTTCCATTGCCATCACAAAAACATAGCCGCCGCGCCTGCCCTCGTACTCGCACATCACCGCGCAGGTCAGGGCCCCTATGTGCAGCGTCGTTTGGCTGTCGACATGCATAGCCACATTGGCAAACTGCAAATAGATCTCAGGCCGCGCGCAAGGCTGCAGCGGTTTGGGCAACATGGCGCGGGCGATTTCGGGATCGGTCTCGTACAAGACACGCACGGTTTGCACGGTGTTGTTCAGGCCTGGAATACGGGCGGGCATCGGCCCTTGGCGATAGCGTAGTTGGGTCATCGCATAAGCTTTCAAAGTGCCGCAGGCGGCGGGTTGATGTAGAACTGCTCGAAGTATTTTCTGAAGCGAAAAATGGGGCCATCGCCATCGCACAGCAGCGGTTTGGCGCGGTAGATTTTGTTTTCCCAAATCGGTATGTCACCCTCGATGCCCTTTTGCCCGCACAGCGACTCAATCGCCATTTGCACCATGCGGTAGTCGGCGCTGCCCTGGGCCACCGTCGGCCAGTTGATGCAAAAGCGCAGCTCGACCAGATCGGCCTCAACCGGCGTGGCCAAGACCATCAGCGCCAAATCAACCAAGCCGCTGATGCGGGTGAACTTTTGCCCCGCGCCGTTTTGCACGGTTTTCACGCTGCGCGCCACCGTTTTGCTGCTGCCATCTGGCAAGGTCAATGTGCTCACGCCTTGGGCGCTGCTGGTGCGGATATGGCCTTCGTAACTGCTTTGCCCCTCAGGCACAGCTTCCATCTTGTGCACAAACTGAAAGTGCGCCATGTCCACGCCGTTCTCGGCGATCTCTTGCGGGTTGCTGGCAAAGCGCCACTCGCGCCGGTGCTGGCTCCAGCCTAGGCCGGGCTGCAATTCTTCGTGCGCTTGCACCTCAAACCACGGCGCTTTTTTCTCGGGGTGGTACCAGGCCCAAATCACGCCATTGCGTTCGACCAGCGGCCAGCATTGCGCGGCGGGCTCGGTCAACAGCTTGGGCGGGATTTGGCTGGCGTAAGGAATGCCGCTGCAAAAACCATCAGGCCGAAACTGCCAAGCGTGAAAGGGACACTGAATGCTGTCGCCCTTGACCTGACCGCCGTGGCCCAAATGCGCACCCAAGTGCGGGCAATAGGCGTCGAGCATGCCGGGCGCGCCCGCCTCATTGCGAAACAGCACCAAATCCTCGCCAAAGTAGCGCAAGGTTTTGACATCGCCCACGGCCAATTCATCGCTGTAGTGCACAAAAAACCAGCCATAAGGGATGGGCATGGGAAAGCGTTTGGTGGACATGAGGAAAAAACTCCGCTGGGGCTAGGTGTTAAATGAAACTAGGGCTTGATCGCTGCTGCTTTATCGTTGTTGTTTTATCTTTGTTGTTTTTGCAAAATGCGCACATGGTGGCGCATTTCGGGGCGCAAACGCAAACGCTCAAAGCGCGTGCTGATGTAATCGACAAATGCATGGGCCGCAGCGGTGGCTGAACCACCTGGAAAGCAGGCCCAAGTCTCTTTGTCTAAATAGGCCCACTCTTGGTCCAGCACCAGCAAGCTGCCGTCATCAAGCGCATCGAAAATAATCGACAAAGGCACTTGCGCAATGCCCAAATGCTGGCGCGCCGCGGCTGCCAGCGCAATCGCGCTATTGCTGACCCAGCGGCCTGCGACTTTGATTTTTTGTGTCGTCTGCGTCTCATCTTGGTTGAACTCGAAGCCGCGGTTCAGCGGCGCCAAGCAATCGTGCGCCAACAAGCCCGCCGCGTTTTGCGGCCAGGGGCGCTGCGCCAAATACTCGGGGCTGGCGCACAGACAGTAAGACAGCAGACCGATTTTGCGCATGGGCATATCGCTCTCGTTTTGCGCGCCATAGCGTATCAGGGCGTCAAACTCTTCGTAGCGCAGTTCGTCTTCGCGCAAATAGGCGATGACTTCGACCTCGACCTCGGGGTTGCTCTGCGCGAACTCGGCCACGATGGCCGACATAAAGGACACGCCAAAAACATCGCACAGGCCTATGCGCAAGCGCCCCTTGGGCTTGGCTTGCAGCTCGCCCAGCTCGCGCTCGGCCTCGACATAAATGTTGCGCATTTGCAGG
>CAZUUN010000078.1:0-7127 GCA_964622735.1 uncultured Burkholderiaceae bacterium
TACAGCCTTTGCCCAGGCCGTGACCACGGGTGATGCGTATATGGTTACAGCCTTAGGCGTGCAAATTAAAGTCGGCCAGCCTAGCTTCCCCACATCAGTCAAATCTGTAGATAAAGCAGTGGCGAGTGTCGGTGAAGAGTTGCTTTACACCATCACTTTGGACAACACCACTGGCACGGCGCAGGCTACTAATGTTCGATTTTTCGATGTGATTCCTCCTGGGACTAGTTTTGTAGCTGGCAGCTTTACACAAGCAGGCGTGCCAGTACCCGCTGCCAATCCAACTAATCCAGCTGGAGTTGCTTTGCCGAATATCCCTACGGCGAGCGCTTTAGTGGTGACTTTTAAAGTCAGGGTTGATACTGTGCCAGCCAGCCCTGCAGCCGCGTCTTATGTCAATAGCGCCCGCTGGACCTACGACTACATTCCTTGTGCGGGTCAGCCAACGGTTAACGGCGAGAAAATCACCAACCCAGTAACAACGACTATTGCCCGCATGAGTGCCGTTAAAACCGTGGCACCGGCAGCTGGTGCGCAAGCTGCCGGCGCCACTTTGACTTACACCATCGCCATGACGAACGATGGCTTGGCGAACTCCAGTGGCTCGACGATGGCCGATGCCATCCCTGCAAACACGACTTATGTGGCTGGCAGCACCACACTCAATGGAGTGGCTGTAGCTGATTTAGCTGGTGGTGTCATGCCTTTTGCCACTGCCGCGGCAGTCAACAGCAGCGGCCAAGCTGCTGGCGTGATTGCCTTTGGCGCCACAGCAACGGTAGCGTTTCAGGTAACGATCAATAACAATGCCACAGGCACTATCACCAACAGCGCTGTTGCCGATATAGATGGCCCTGCCGCGGGAAGCCAACCACCTGTGACACCGCCGCCCACAAGCACAACGCTGCAGCCGCCAGCCAATGTGAGCGTGACTAAATCGAATGCTGTGAGCTCGGTGGTTAGCGGTACCACAACGACATACACCCTGACGGTGAGCAATGCAGGCCCCGGTGCAGCTAACAACACTGTCGTGCAAGACCCCGTAGCGACTGGTCTGGCTTGCACCAGCGTCACTTGCACTGGCACGACGGGCGGTGCGGTTTGCCCAGCCACCTTAACGATTCCAGCTTTGCAAGGTGCGGGGTTGGTAGTGCCGACGCTGCCAAGCGCTTCTTCGGTCACTTTGCAAGTGGCCTGCAATGTAACGGCTACCGGCGTTTAAAACTTAAGGCGGACTTACTCAACAAGAAAGCTGCGGTGCATAGTGAATGCACGCAGCTTTTTTGTATTTTTAGCGATAAAAAGAATAGCTGCTCAGGCAGGTTTGACGGCCTTAAAGAGTGATTAGATGCCGATAAATACTGTTAATAAGCATAGCAGAGCCTATTTCAGCCTATTTGGCGATTCAATACCGCGCAACACTCGGCTCTAGCGCAGTGGCCCAAGCGTCTATGCCGCCTTCGATGTTCACCACTTGATCAAACCCTTGCGCGGCTAAAAACTGCGCGGCGCGCATACTACGCACTCCGTGGTGACACAGGCAAACAATGTGGCTGTCATCGCGCGTTTGCGCTTTGATGTGCTCTAGCTTGGCAACAAACTCGCCCAAGCTCACATGCAAAAAATCGATGCCTGCGCGCGGCGCGATGGCGGCTGTTTCCAGCTCCCAAGCTTCGCGCACATCGATCAGCAAAATATGCGCGTCAGGCCCCAGCTGCGCTTGCCAAGCACTAAAGTCGCGCGGGTGCAGTTGTAAAACCGCCATCAGAAAACGAAGCTCGGCGCTTGTGCAAAATGTTGCAAGCGCGGCGCGCAAGTGTCCCAGGGCTGCACGAGCGTGGTGCTGCCGTCGGCCATGCGGGTATAGACGCTGGTGCGCATGACTGGTTCCTCGCCGACGATGGCGAGCAAGCGGCCTTCGGGTTTGAGTTTTTCCAGCCACAGCGCGGGTACTTGCGCGAGCGAGCCGCAAAAAATGATGGCGTCGAATTTTTTGTCCAGCGTGCTGTTTTTGCTGGCATCGCCCACCACTACTTTCGCGTTGCTGATGTGCTCGCGCTCGAGGTTGGCGCTAGCGGCTTTAGCCAACTGCGGGTGAATTTCGTAAGCCAGCACCGATTGCGCCAGCTGCGCCATCACGCAAGTCATAAAGCCCGTGCCCGCGCCAATTTGCAGCACATCGTCAGTGGCTTTGAGCTGCAGCTGCGCGATCAAACGCGCTTGCACTTTGGGGCTGAGCATGACTTCGCCTTGGCCGATGTCCAGTTCGGTATCGCTCAGCGCCAAATTGCGCAACTCTTCAGGCAAAAACAACTCGCGTTTGACGCTGGCCATCAAGCTCAAAACGGCGTTATCGAGCACGCTCCAAGGGCGGATTTGCTGCTCTATCATGTTGAAGCGGGCGAGTTCAAAGTTCATACGGGCATATTCTCGGCAAATTTTTCCAGCGCCAGCAAACTTTTGCTGTTCAGGCGCACAACAACTGCCATTTTAGCCCGTGCGGCTTTAATTTTTATGCGACGGCGCCATTCTGCGCGGCAGCCCTTGTTACACTAGCGCCTTGCCCCCGTAGCTCAGTGGATAGAGCGATCCCCTCCTAGAAAAAATTTGGGCAGCAAGTGGCGAAAGCGCTTGTATGAATTGAGTCAAAGTCGGTGAACCCTCTGGGCTGCAAGCCCGTGGCAACGCCGAGCCAAGCCCGCCAGTGGCGGGAAGGTGTAGAGACTAGACGGCTCAGGCCTGTATGCGCGACCTAAAAAAGCGCGCAATGGTCAAGGCATAGTCCAGCCCACGAACACGCTTGGCGTGGCGGCGAAAGCCGAAGTGGGAAGAAGGGATAGGTCACAGGTCCGATTCCTGTCGGGGGCGCCAAGCGTTTCTGCCTCAGCCCCTTGGCTGTTTAGGCCAGTTTGTTGGCGCTTGCCGCGTCGTCGGCCTCGCGTTCGCGCAACTTTTCTTGCGCGCGCTCGGCGTATTTATTAAAGCGCCAAGCGCTGTCTTGCACGGTGATGCGCTGCCAAACCTCGCGTTTGGCGACCGCGCCCATCGATTGCCAGTACTGCACCTCGTCTTCGCTGCGCCCGCAGCCTTTGCAAATGGCGTCGCCTTGGGCGGTCGAGCAAATGGCGATGCAGGGCGTGTCGGGCGTGCTGTCATACCATTCCAGCCAAGCCTGCATGGCTTCAGCCGGAAAGCCCTCAGCGGCGACCCACATTTCGCCATAAAAGGCCATGAGCGCATAAACCTCAGCCAGTTTGCGCAGCGGTTTGCGCAGCTGCACGCCATCGGGCGAGGGGTATTGGGCGCGCAAAAAATTCAGTGCGGCTTCGATGTCGGTGATGTGGATTTTTTCAGCGCGGCGAGACATGAGCTTCCTTTTACTACCCGGGTCGCAATCGCGCACAGTGGGCAGACCAAGGCTTGTTGGTGCAAGCGATAGCTTTAAGTGTAACTGGAGCGCTGACCCCCACCTTGACCTGACAGCGTGGCAGGCTGGTTTAGGGGCTTAATTTTAAGATTAAATAAGGGTTTTTAGGCCGTCAAATCTGCCTGAACAGCTACAAATTTAGTAGTTTTTCAGCCAGTATGGATGCTTTATTCAAAGCCTAACTCTTGGCATTTGCGCGTCATGGTGTTGCGACCTATGCCGAGTTTTTGCGCCGCTTCGGTGCGCTTGCCGCCGCAAGCTTCTAGGCTGCTGGCGATCAGGGTTTTTTCAAACTCGCGCAAAAGCTGGCCCCAGACCTCCGCTTGTTCGGTGGCCAGCAGACCCAGTGCTTGCTCGCGCAATTGCGTTTGCCAAGTGCTGCTCACAGGCGCTGGCGCCAAGCTGGGCGCAGTGGTAGTGGCAGCAAGCGCGGCAAAAGAAGCATCAGAACTGCTACTCGGCGTTTGCGCGGGCAGGCTGGCATCCGGCGCGCTGCGCTGCTGGGCTGCGCTCAAGATATCTTGCGGCAGGTCTTGCACTTGCACCATTTGGCCGGGTGACATGACGGTGAGCCAGTGACAGAGGTTCTCTAGCTGGCGCACATTGCCGGGGAATGGGCATTGCTGCAGCAGCGCTATGCTTTGCGGCGCCAGCGTTTTGGCCGAGACGCCGAGCTTGCGCGCCGCGCCCTGCATCAGGTGTTGTGCCAGCAGCGGAATGTCTTCGGGGCGCTCGCGCAGCGCGGGCAGTTGCAAGCGGATGACATGCAGGCGGTGCAGCAAATCCTCACGGAACAAGCCATCGCGCACGCGCTGCGCCAAATCTTGGTGCGTGGCGGCGATGATGCGCGCTTCGACCTTGACGCTTTGCAGGCCGCCGACGCGGTAGAACTGCCCGTCTGAGAGCACGCGCAGCAGGCGCGTTTGCAGCTCGAAAGGCATATCGCCAATTTCATCCAAGAACAAAGTGCCGCCCTGTGCCTGCTCAAAGCGGCCCCGACGCAGCGCTTGCGCGCCGGTGAAAGAGCCCTTTTCGTGGCCAAACAATTCACTCTCTAACAAATCTTTCGGGATGGCGGCGGTGTTGATGGCCACAAAAGGGCCGTTCGCTACGGGCGAGTGCTTGTGCAGTGCGCGCGCGACCAGCTCTTTGCCGGTGCCTGATTCGCCGGTGATTAAAACCGTGACGCTGCTGTTGGACAGGCGCCCAATGGCGCGAAAGACCTCTTGCATGGCCGGCGCCTGGCCGAGCAAATCGGGCAGGGCAGCCGCGTCCGCTTGCGTGGGCTGGTGCGCTGCTTGGTGGGCGGCGGCATGGGCCAGCGCGCGTTGCACCAAATCGATGGCGGCGTGCACATCAAAAGGCTTGGCCAAATACTCAAAAGCGCCGCGACTGAACGCGCCGACTGCGCTGTCGAGGTCCGAAAACGCCGTCATGATGATGACGACAATCGCAGGGTAGTCGCTTTTGATTTGCGCCAGCAAATCCAGCCCGGAGCCGCCGCTCATGCGGATGTCGCTGATCAGCACTTGCGGCTGCGCGCCTGTGGCCAGCGCCGCCAGCACATCGGCGCTGCGGCTAAAGCTGCGCGTGGCCAGGTCGACGCGGGCCAGTGCTTTTTCGAGCACAAAGCGGATTGAGGCATCGTCGTCTAGCAACCAAACCGAAGGATTTTCTTGCATGCGCTGCCGATCAAAAGAGGCGGTGGAGTGAGGCCTGGGTTATTCGCAGTGGTAGGCTGTGACGCGCTCGACTTCGTTCTTGCTGCCCAGCATCACGCTCACGCGCTCGTGCAGGGTTTGGGGCTGAATGTCGAGTATGCGCTGCTTGCCGTTGGTGGCCGCGCCGCCTGCTTGCTCGACCAGCCAGCTCATCGGGTTGGCCTCATACAGCAGGCGCAGCTTGCCGGGTTTGTTCGGCTCGCGCTTGTCCCAAGGGTACATAAAGACGCCGCCGCGTGTGAGGATACGATGTACATCCGTCACCATGCTCGCCACCCAGCGCATATTGAAGTCTTTGCCGCAAGGCCCTTCGGTGCCCGCCAAACATTCGTCGATGTAGCGCTTCATAGGGGCATCCCAATGGCGCATATTGCTCATATTGATGGCGAATTCTTTGGTGTCCGCCGGAATGGTGACTTTGTCTTGGGTCAAGAAAAAGCTGCCTTGCTCGCGGTCAAGTGTGAACATGGCCACGCCGTCGCCCACGGTCAGCACCAGCGTGGTTTGCGGCCCATAGACGCAATAACCCGCCGCCACTTGTTGGTTGCCGGGCTGCAAAAAGTCGCGCTCTTCGACGCAGCGGTCTTCGGTCGGTTTGCGCAGCACGCTGAAAATTGTGCCGATGCTGACATTCACATCGATGTTGGAAGAGCCATCCAAGGGGTCAAACAAGAGCAGGTATTCGCCCTTGGGGTAGCGATTGGGCACCAAATAAATCGTGTCCATTTCTTCCGAAGCCATGGCCGCCAAATGGCCACCCCATTCGTTGGCCTCGATCAGCACCTCATTGGCAATGATGTCGAGTTTTTTCTGCATCTCGCCTTGCACATTCGAACTCTCGGCACTGCCGAGCACGCCGCCCAAAGCGCCTTTGTTCACCGCGTGGCTGATGCTTTTACAAGCGCGCGCCACGACTTCGAGCAGCAAACGCAATTCAGCCGGTATGCGGCCATCGACGCGTTGTTGCTCAACCAAGTAGCGGGAAAGGGAAATGGGGCTGGTCATAAAGGTCTTCTTTATCAGTGTTATTGGCAAATTCTTCCATCAAACCTGCCTGAGTAGCTAGTAAATCAGTAGCAGTTATCTGCTTGCAATCGCTATTGTAATTGCCCGCGCTGCGGCGGGCGCGGCGCAGCGCGTTTACGCAATAATGCGCAGCATGTCAGTGATCAAAGTTCATCGCCAACACCAGCTCGGCCGCGAAGGGGCGCGCCGCGCCGCCTATGCGTGGATGCGCCATGCCGAGAAAAAATACCAAGCAAGCTGCCGCTATGTGGCGGGGCGCGAGCACGATGTGGTTTATTTCAGCCGCCCCCAAGCCGATGGCCAAGTGCGCGTGGGTGCGCTGGCTTTTGATTTTGAAATGGAATTGGGTTGGGCGCTGGCGCCCTTTACGGGCTTGATTGAAGACGCGGTGCAGCGCAATTTTGATGCGCTGCTGCGGCCACGCCCCCTGCGCAAATAAAGTCTGCGCTTTTATTGGTTGCGGTGTTATTTGCTGCGTTTAACGCGCAACAGCTCATCCAAAATCAGGCAAAAAGCTCCCAAACTGATGGCGGCATCAGCCACATTAAAAGTCGGGAAGTGACCCTGATGAAAAGCCGGTGCCAGCCACTTGAAATGGAAGTCGAGAAAATCCACCACATAACCGTGCATGCTGCGATCGACCAAATTGCCAATCGCGCCGCCCAAAATGCAGGCCAGCGCAAAAGAAAAGAGTTTTTCGCCCGCGTGCTTGCTTAAAAAATACAAAATCAAAACCACGGCCAACAAACCGATGGCGAGAAAAAACCAGCGCTGCCAGCCGCCCGCGTCGGCTAAGAGAGAAAAGGCCGCGCCCGCATTGTGGTGGCGCGTGATGTTAAAAAAACTGGTAACCGTGGTGCTGTCGCCCAATTGGTAATAGCCCAAGATCAAGGTCTTGGTGTATTGGTCTAAGACCGCAATCATGGCGGCCAAACTCAGCCACAGCCACCAAC
>CAZUUN010000079.1:0-2646 GCA_964622735.1 uncultured Burkholderiaceae bacterium
TGTCCCAACCCATGAGCGTGCGAATGGCACGCTCGTGCGCAGGTGCGCTGCGCGCGGTGACAAGGGCGGTGCGTATTTTCATGCGCGTGGCGTCGGCTTGTTGCAGCGCGTGCAGGCTGACGAGTAGTGGTTTGAAGGGGCCATCGGCCAAGGGCTGCGCGGCATGGTCTTGCTCGTGCTGCTGAAAAGCATCGAGGCCTTGCGCTTGGAAAACGCGCTCGGCTTCGTCGCTGAATAACACCGCGTCGCCGTCAAAGGCGATGCGCACTTCATCTGGGAAGCGGTCACTCGCTTGCGCCGATTTGGGGTAGACCTGCGCCGCGGGTACGCCAGCAGCCAAAGCCGCGCGCACATCGCTCAAGTGGGTGGATAAAAACAAATTCGCTTGCAAGGGTTGCAAATAATGCCAAGGCTCGCGCCCGCGCGTGAACACGCAACGCGTGATCGGCAGGCCGTAGTGCGCGCAGGACTTCATCACGCGCAGACCGCTGACGGGGTCGTTGCGACTCAAAATCACCACCTCGACGCGCTGCACGCCGTCGGCGTTAAAGCGCAGCAGCTTTTGCGCCAGCGAAAAAGCCACGCCCGGCTTGGCTGGCTCTTCGAGTTTTTGCTCTTGCAGGCTCATATAAGCGCGGTCATTGCTCTGCTCGAACACTTCGTTTTCGTGTTCAAAATCAAACAAGGCGCGGGAAGAAATGGCAACGACGAGCTGGCCGTCTAGGGTAGCGGGCATGGGTGGCAGACTAAGAGAAAAGTGAAACGAGCACCATCATCGCACAGCGAGGGCTAAATCGTGTTTTTGAGGTCTTAATGGGCCATTAAGCGCATGAAATCTGTCTAAGCAGCTATTTAATCAGTAGTGCTTGAGGCGAACTAATTGTGCCTTACAGGTAATGGTCAGCACGGTCCCAAGTTTGGCCCGCTTGGTCTTTGGCGGCCAGCAGCGGCGCAGCGCCTGGCATCAAAGGCCACGCAATCGCCAGTGTCGGGTCGTCCCAGCGCAGGCTGCGCTCAAAGGCAGGCGCATAGTAATCGGTGGTTTTGTATAAAACCTCGGCACTGTCGCTGGTGACCAAAAAACCATGCGCAAAGCCAGGTGGCACCCAGAGCTGCTGGCCGTTTTCAGCCGAGAGCTCGGTCACAAAAGACTGGCCAAAATGCGGCGAACTGCGGCGCATATCCACCGCCACATCGAAAATGCTGCCAGCGATGACGCGCACTAATTTGCCTTGGGGCTGCTGGGTTTGGTAATGCAAGCCGCGCAGCACGCCACGGGCTGATTTGCTGTGGTTGTCTTGCACAAAGGGCAAGTCCACGCCAGTGGCTTGCGCAAAATCACGGGCATTGAAGCTTTCGTAAAAGAAGCCGCGCGCATCGCCAAAAATTTGGGGCTTGAGCAGCAGAACGCCAGGCAAAGAGGTGGGGGTGACGGTGTAGGCCATAGTGGTTCCGACTTATCGTATGAGTTGCAACAGATATTGACCGTAGCCGTTTTTCTTCAGCGGCTCGGCCAGCTTGCTGATTTGCGCTTGGTCTATCCAGCCTGCGTGGTAGGCGATTTCTTCGGGGCAGGCGACCATCAGGCCTTGGCGTTTTTGCAAAGTGGCGATAAAGCCCGCCGCTTCGTGCAGACTGTCGTGCGTGCCAGTATCGAGCCAAGCGTAGCCGCGACCCATGATCTCGACCTGCAACTGGTTTTGCGCCAAATAGCGCTGGTTGATGTCGGTGATTTCTAGCTCACCCCGAGCAGAAGGGCGGATGTCGGCGGCGATGTCGCAGACTTGGCTGTCGTAGAAATACAAGCCCGTCACGGCGTAGCGACTTTTGGGGTGTTGCGGCTTTTCTTCGATGCTGATGGCGCGTTGCTCTGCATCAAACTCGACCACGCCGTAGCGTTCAGGATCTTGCACATGGTAGGCAAAAACGCTGGCGCCTGTGGGGCGGGCGTGGGCATCGGCGAGCTGCTTGGCCAAATCGTGGCCATAAAAAATATTGTCGCCCAGCACCAAAGCGCTGTGCTCGCCCGCAATAAAGTCTTTGCCGATGATGAAGGCTTGCGCCAGCCCGTCGGGGCTCGGCTGCACAGCGTAAGTCAGGTTCAAACCCCACTGGCTGCCATCGCCTAATAGCTCACTAAAACGCGGCGTGTCTTGTGGCGTGGAGATGATCAAAATGTCGCGTATGCCCGCCAGCATCAGCGTGGCGAGCGGGTAATAAATCATGGGCTTGTCATAAACCGGCATCAATTGCTTCGATACCGCTTGCGTGACCGGGTACAGGCGCGTGCCCGAACCGCCGGCAAGAATAATGCCGCGGCGTTGTGGTGGATGATTCATAGATGGTTTATGGATAAATGAAGTGCGTTGTCAAAGCTGGCTTAGGCTTTGCCGTAGTGCAGGTCTAGCCACGCGCGGTAGTTGCCGCTTTGCACATTGGCGACCCAGTCGGCGTTTGCTAAATACCAGTCCACGGTTTTGCGTATGCCCGATTCAAATGTCTCTTGCGGGCGCCAGCCCAGCTCGGCTTCGATCTTGCGCGCATCAATGGCATAGCGGCGGTCGTGCCCCAGGCGGTCGGGCACATAGCTGATTTGCTGGGCGTATTGTTGGCCATCGGCGCGTGGGCGTTTCTCATCGAGCAAGG
>CAZUUN010000079.1:2746-7002 GCA_964622735.1 uncultured Burkholderiaceae bacterium
GAGCAATTGGTCGTTAGCACCGGCAAGCCATAGGTGTGGTGCCAGGCGCGCACCAAGTGGTCGCTCGCGGCTTTGCTGGCCGAGTAGGGGCTGTTGGGTTCGTAGGCGTGGGTTTCGGTAAACGGCGCGTCTGTAGCGCTCAAGCTGCCGTAGACCTCGTCGGTAGAGACATGCAAAAAGCGAAAGCTTTGTTTTTCAGCCGCAGGCAGCTCGCTCCAATAGGCGCGCACCTCTTCCAGCAAGTTGAAGGTAGCCAGCACATTGGTTTGGATAAACGCATCGGGCCCGTGGATGGAGCGGTCAACATGCGACTCGGCCGCAAAGTTGACGATGGCGCGTGGCTGGTGCGTGGCCAGCAATTGGCGCAGCAGCGCACGGTCGCCTATATCGCCTTGCACAAACTCGTGCAGGGGCTCGTCGGCCAGGCTTTTCAGGCTTTCTAAATTGCCCGCATAGGTGAGTTTGTCGATATTCACCACGCGCTCAGGGGCTTGCGCTTGTGCAAACCAATCCAGTACAAAATTGGCGCCGATAAAGCCGGCTGCGCCCGTTACAAAAATAGTCATGCTACTCTCTAGTCCTTCAGTCTCAGTATTTAGGCTTTTTTGGCGATGCGCATTAGGCTGCGTTTTTAGACGCGCTTTTCCAGCGCCAGCTGTCGGCGCACATATCTGGCAATTGCAGTTTGGCTTGCCAATTCAGCAAGCGGTGTGATTTGGCTGTCTTGGCATAGCTGCTGTCGATATCGCCCGCGCGGCGCGGCGCTAGTTGGTAGGGCACGGCTTGGCCCGTGGCTTGTTCAAAGGCGTGCACCATTTGCAGCACGCTATAGCCCTGACCTGTGCCCAGATTGATGGCGTGCCAGCCCGTTTGCTTTTGCAGGAAGCCTAAAGCGGCGATATGGCCTTCGACCAAATCCATCACATGCACATAGTCGCGCACGCCTGTGCCGTCGGGGGTGTCGTAATCATCACCAAACACTTGCAAGAAGGGGCGTTCGCCCGCTGCGACTTGCACGATATAGGGCATGAGGTTATTTGGAATGCCGCTTGGGTCTTCGCCCAACAAACCGCTGGGGTGTGCACCCACGGGGTTGAAGTAGCGCAGGCAAGCGATGCGCCAATCGGGTTCGGCACGGCTTAAATCCGCCAGTATTTCTTCGATGTGCAACTTGCTGCGGCCATAAGGGTTGGTGGCGCTAGTCGGGTGCTCTTCGTCGTAGGGCAGGTATTGCGGCTCGCCATAAACGGTGGCGCTAGAGCTAAACACGATGGTCTTGACGCCGACAGCCTGCATGGCTTGCAGCAGGCTGATCGTGCCCTGCACATTGTTGGCGTAATAGTCTATGGGCTGGGCGACGGATTCGCCTACGGCTTTCAGGCCCGCAAAATGAATCACCGCATCAATGCAGTGCTCACGCAGGGTTTGCGTCAGCAGGGCTGTATCGCGAATATCGCCCTGCACAAAAGCGGGCTGACTGCCGCTGATGCGGCCTATGCGCTCCAGCACATCGGCTTTGCTATTGCACAAATTGTCATACAGCACCGGACTGTGGCCTGCCGCTTGCAAGGCAACTGCCGTATGGCTGCCGATATAGCCCATGCCGCCGGTTAATAGAATATTCATTTTTTGTGCCCCTGCTACTCTGATCAATAGGGCATTTTAGCGGCAGCCCTGTGGCGCAGGCTTCTGTTAGGGCCTGTTTGGGCTTTATGGTGTTTTTATAAGCAAATAATGCCTGTTATGGCTTTCAAAGCTGCCTGAGCAGCTCCTTTAATTATAGTGATTCAGGCAGTCTGCTGTATGCAAGGGCAGCGGCTGTTACTAAACGCAGCAGGACATTTTTCGTTAAGATGCTGAGTTGCCTTTTGCCAGCCCTTTATGACCCACTCCACTCCCGAGTCCGAATCCGAATCCCGCTACATGGCGCACGCCTTGCAGCAGCGCTTCATCAGTGTGCGCGGCGCGCGCACGCACAATCTGAAAAATATCGATGTCGATATTCCGCGCAACGAGTTGGTAGTGATTACTGGCTTGTCAGGCTCGGGCAAATCGTCTTTGGCTTTTGATACCTTGTACGCCGAAGGTCAGCGCCGCTATGTCGAGAGCCTCTCGGCCTATGCGCGCCAGTTTTTGCAATTGATGGGTAAGCCCGATGTCGATGTGATCGAGGGTCTCTCGCCCGCCATCAGCATTGAGCAAAAAGCCACCAGCCACAACCCGCGCTCGACCGTGGGCACGGTGACGGAGATACACGACTACCTGCGCCTGCTCTATGCGCGCGCGGGCACGCCGTTTTGCCCCACGCACAATTTGGCGCTGCAAGCGCAAACCGTGAGCCAAATGGTGGACCATGTCTTGGCGCTGCCAGCCGATACCAAGCTGATGCTGCTCGCGCCCTTGGCGCGTGAGAAAAAAGGCGAATTCGTCCACGAGTTTGAAGCGCTGCAAGCGCAGGGCTTTGTGCGCTTTCGCATAGGCGGCGAAATTTTTGAATACGAAAATCTGCCCAAGCTGAAGAAAACCGACAAGCACGACATCGATGTGGTGGTGGATCGCATCAAAGTCAAAGGCGGCCAAGACGAGACCGAGCTGGCGCAACAACGCCAGCGTTTGGCTGAGAGTTTTGAGTCCGCCCTGCGCATAGGCCAAGGCGGCAGCGGCGGGCGCGCGATTGCGCTAGAGATGGACAGCGGCGTTGAGCATTTCTTCAACGCCAAATTTGCCTGCCCGACTTGCAGCTACTCGATTGCTGAGCTGGAGCCGCGCCTGTTCTCTTTCAACTCGCCCGTAGGCGCTTGCCCGTCTTGTGACGGCTTGGGCCACACCGACGAGTTTGATATCAAACGCGTGGTCGCCTTCCCCGAGCTGAGTTTGGCCAGCGGCGCCATCAAAGGTTGGGACAAGCGCAACAGCTACTACTTCAGCATGTTGGAGAGTTTGGCGACGCATTACGGCTTTGATTTGGAGCAAGCCTTCGAGAGCTTGTATGCCAAACACCGCGAAGTGATTTTGTACGGCAGCGGCAGCGAAGAAATCGCCTTCTCTTACACCCTAGAGAGCGGCCAGCGCGCGGGCAAAACGGTGCTGAAAAAACACCCCTTCGAGGGCATTATTCCGAATATGACGCGGCGCTACCGCGAGACCGAAAGTCAATTGGTGCGCGAAGACTTGGGCCGCCTGCGCAGCAGCCAGCTCTGCGGCGATTGCCAAGGCACGCGCTTGCGCACCGAGGCGCGCCATGTACGCCTGGGCGAAGCCGCTGGCGGCAAAGCGATTTACGAAGTCAGCCACCTCACTTTGAGCGACTGCTACGCTTACTTCAACGGCCTGAAACTGAGCGGCGCCAAAGGCGAGATCGCCGACAAAGTGGTGCGCGAAATTGCCGCGCGGCTCAAATTCTTAAACGATGTTGGCCTGAGCTATTTAAGCCTAGACCGCAGCGCCGAAACCCTGAGCGGCGGCGAGGCGCAGCGCATCCGCTTGGCCTCGCAAATCGGCAGTGGCTTGACGGGCGTGATGTATGTGCTGGATGAGCCCAGCATAGGCTTGCACCAGCGCGACAACGATCGCTTGATCGACACGCTCAAACACCTGCGCAATATCGGCAACAGCGTGATCGTGGTCGAGCACGACGAGGACATGATCCGCGCGGCCGACTATGTGCTGGACTTGGGCCCCGGCGCGGGCGTACACGGTGGCCGCGTTTTGGCGCAAGGCCGCCCCGAAGAAGTCATACAAGCGCCCGAATCGATCACCGGCCAATACCTGCGCGGCGAGCGCAGCATAGCGGTGCCCGCTGTGCGCTTGCAGCCGCAAATGCTGCAGCCTAAAGCCGCTGCTGCGGCCGCGGTGGCGATCGAGAACGGTTTTACCAAAGCCGCGAAATCTGCCAAAGCACCAGCCAGTACTATCAAAAAAGAAGCTGCTCAGGCAGGTTTGACGCATTCTTTGGGCATTAAATCCTTAAAAATCATTGGTGCTAAGGGCAATAATCTGCGCGATGTCACGGTCGAGTTCCCCGTGGGTTTGATGACCTGCGTGACCGGCGTTTCAGGCTCGGGCAAATCGACTTTGGTGAACGACACGCTGCACGCAGCCGCAGCGCGCGCGCTGAATCGCAGCCATGATGAAGCCGCGCCGCACACCAGCATCGAGGGGCTGGAGCATTTCGACAAATGCATCAATGTCGACCAATCCCCCATAGGCCGCACGCCGCGCAGCAACCCCGCCACCTACACGGGGCTGTTCACGCC
>CAZUUN010000080.1:0-6958 GCA_964622735.1 uncultured Burkholderiaceae bacterium
AAAGCGATGATGAGGATGGCGCCCAAGTCATCGATGATGGCGATGGCGGTGAGCAAAATCTTCAAAGCGGGCGGCACGCGCTTGCCCAGCACGATCAAAATGCCCAGCGCAAAAGCGATGTCGGTAGCCGATGGAATAGCCCAGCCGCGCACGCGCAAGGGGTCGTGCTGGTTAAGCGCAAAGTAAATCAGGGCCGGAACCAGCATACCGCCGACTGCGGCCACCGCGGGCAGCATGGCCTGTGCGCGGCTCGACAGCTCGCCTTCCATCAACTCGCGCTTGATCTCTAGCCCGACGAGGAAGAAGAAAATCGCCATGCCAAAGTCGTTGACCCAGAAGTGCAGCGATTCATTGATGTCGACCAAGTCCCCAAGGCGAAATTGGATATCAAAGTGCAGCAGGTCTTGGTAATGGGCTGCCAAGGGCGAGTTGCTCATTAGCAATGCGGCAAAAGCGGCGAAGGCTAGCAACAAGCCACCAAAGGACTGCGAATGAATCAGCGCTGTGATTGGATCGAGCGCCAACTTGAAGGTGCGCGCGAGTTGCGCACCCAAAGGTTTGGTTTTTTGCATGGCGCTAATGATAAACCGCGCCTAGCAGGCAGGCAGAAAAAAAGCAGCCTGAGCTGCTTTTAAGTGTTTACTTTTTCTCGGTGGGTGGCTGCCCAGCCTGCTTTTCAAAAGCTTTTTGCATAGCCTCAAGGTCAAAGTTTTCGCTGCTGATCAAGCTCTCTAGGCCCGCGGGCTGCGTCGGTATGTCAAACGGCTGGGTCTGCGAAAAGTCAGAATGCTGCGAATCAGGTGGCGTGCTGTTTCTAAAAAAAGGTTTGTTGCTACTCATGATCTCTCTTCCTCAAAAAACAAATAGACGGATAAGCCGAGGATGCCAGCGGCGCGCCAAGAATGCAAGCCATAACAGTGCTTTGCTTACACTTTAAAACGATCATCATTAAGACATAAATCAGTGGTTTAATCGATTAAACCTGCCTGAGCAGCTATCGAATAAATAGCAACCATTTCCTACTCTGCAAGCTGACTCAAAAGCGGTCTTTGACCAACCAAATCATCGCGCGTGCCGCAATGTAGGCGGCGCGGTCGAAAGCGCGCATTCTGAGCGAGCGCTCGGCCAAGCAATCGGCCGTGATGCGCTTGCCCTGCCCCAGCGCCTCTTGCAGTTTGGCTTGTAAGGCCAAGGCAAAAGCCGAGTCGCGCGCAACCACATTGGCCTCGCGCGCCAGCAGCAAACTCAAAGGATCAAGATTGGATGAACCGACCGTAGCCCAAGCTTGCGCGGTGTCGGCATCGACCACAGCGACTTTGGCGTGCAAAAAACTAGGCTCATACTCATAAATTTCGACCCCCGCTTTCAGCAAGGTTTGGTAGAAGGCGCGGGAGGCATGAAACTGCATAAAGTATTCATAGCGCCCTTGCAGCAGCAACTGCACGCGCACACCGCGCTTGGTGGCCATGACCAAAGCTTTCAGCAACTTGCGGCTGGGGAAGAAATAGGCATTAGCAATGATCATGGCATGGCGCGAGCGGCCAATAGCTTGCAAATAAGCACGCTCGATTTGCCTGCGCTTGCGCAAGTTGTCGCGCAAAACCAGCATGGCCGAGCCCGGGTCCTCACCCACATTGCGCAAGATTTGAGTCGGCCGCGCCAAACCCTTGAGATCCAGAGATTTAACACTTTGGTTTTGCAACCGCAACCACAGCAATTGGCAAGCTTGGCTGATGCTCGCGGCGACCGGGCCAGTGACTCGCACCGTAAAATCTAAGCGCGGCGAAGTCAAGGTGCCGTATTGCGGATCATAAAAATCATCCAACACATTGATGCCGCCACAAAACGCAATAGCGTCATCGACCGCACACAATTTGCGGTGCATGCGCTGCCACTGCTGGCGCATAAAGAGAAACCAGCGCCCGGGTGGCGAGTAAACGCACATTTGCACGCCCGCTTGGTCAAAACGCTGTTGCCACTCGTTAACAAATAGGCGCGCGCCAAAGCCGTCCACCACCACATGCACGGCCACCCCGCGTTCGGCAGCGCGCATCAGCGCTTGGGCGATTTCGGTGCCACTCGCGGTGGTATCAAAAATATAGGTTTCGAAATAAATCGAGCGCTGGGCGCCATCCATGGCTTGCACCAGCGCGGGAAAAAACTCGCGGCTGCCCTGCAACAAAGTCAGCGCATTGCCTGAGGAAAAAATGGGCTGCTTGCGCCCGACCAAGCGCTCGAGCGAGGCGCGCATATGGCCAGCGGCATCGGCCACCGCATCGCCAAACGCATCCACGGCGTCGCTTACCGCCATTCGAGCTCCGCGATCAGTGGCAAATGGTCAGACATTTCGCGCCACGCTTGGCCGCGCGGTGATTGCAGATCGAGGTGACCCAAGCCACGGGTAAAGATGTGGTCGAGCTGGTTCAGCGGCAAGCGCGAGGGGAAAGTCGGCACCGTGCTGGTGAGCGTGGCGCAACGCAAGCCTTGCACCGCCCACATACGGGCCAGTTGCACGCAGTTAAAATCGCCCGCAATCACCAGCGCTTCGTTCTCGGGCACATTGTCTTCAATGTAGCGTTTGGTTTTTTCGAGTTGGCGCACGCGGCTCGCGCCGATCAGCCCCAAATGCATGACCAGCACATTGAGCAAACCCTGGGGCGCATCAACCCGCGCATGCAGCAAACCGCGTTGCTCAAAACGGTGGTCGCTCATGTCTTGGTGCGCCATATCCAGCACCGGCCAGCGGCTCAACAAGGCATTGCCATGCTCGCCGTGTTTGGTCACAGCGTTGGTGTGATAAATCGCATGAAAGCCCGAGGGCGCGAGGTAGTTCGCCTGCGACTGCTCGGGCCAATGCGCATAGCGTTGCGCTTCGCGGCGGTTGCTGTCGCGCACTTCTTGCAGGCAGATCAAGTCGGCATCCATGCTGCGCAGCGCGTAAGCTATATTATGAATTTGCAAGCTGCGCCGCGGCCAAACGCCGCTCACGCCTTTGTGAATATTCCAGCTAACGACCCGCACATTCTTGTCACTCTGGCGCTGTTTAATCATCTCAGATTGATTCCCAGTTTCTTTGCTTCATACCATCCATCATGCCAGCTATTCGCCCCACTTTAGACCAGATAGAACTGCTCACTTTTGACTGGGACGGCACGCTGTTCGACTCGACTGCGCTGATCGTACACGCGATCCAAAACGCCGTATCAGACATAGGTGGGGTCGTACCCGACAAAAAACAAGCCGCTTGGGTCATCGGCATGGGCCTGGGCGATGCCATGGCGCATTTGGCCGCTGGCATCAGCCCAGCGCAGCAGCGTTTGATGCAGGCGCGCTACCTCTACCATTACAGCCAAATGCAAGACGATTTGAGCCTGTTTAGCGGCGCGCTGGAGATGCTGCGGGGTTTGAAAAACCAAGGCTTCAAGCTGGCCGTGGCCACGGGCAAATCACGCCGTGGTTTGAACGAAGCGCTGGCGCACACCGAGCTGCATGATTTGTTTGACAGCACCCGCACCGCCGATGAAACCGCGGGCAAGCCCGATCCGCGCATGCTGCACGAAATCATGGATGAGCTGGATGTGCCGCCTGAGCGCACGGTGATGATAGGCGACACCACCCACGATTTGCAGCTGGCGCAAAACGCCCGCACCCACAGTGTGGCGGTCAGCTATGGCGCGCACGCGCTGCACGAGTTTGAAGCGTTTGCGCCGCTGGCAACAGTGCACGATATGGCCGAGTTGCAGCGTGTTTTGCAGAGCTTTAAAGTATAAAAACAGGAGCTGCTCAGGCAGGTTTGATAAGCCTTACAAGCCTTTTTCTTACTTAAAACGGCATAAATAGGCCGTTTTCACGGCTCTCAAGCTTGCAGCTTGGCCTTGAGCTGCGCCATCAAAGCCGCCCAGAAGGCCGCGGGCAACTCCAGCTCCAGCGGCACGGCCAAGGCGGCGGGATTGAGCTGCCAGAGCTTGGCCGCGTCTTTTTGCGTACACAGCCAAGTGGCCTTGCGCGCATTCGCCTCCAGCTTGTGCCACCACGGCGCCAGATCGGCATGGTCGGGCAATGCAGCGGTTTGCTCTAGCAGCAAGCCCTTGGTGCGCAGCGCCGCAAAAAAAGTATCGGGCTTGGCTATGCCCGCCACGGCTGACAGGCGCTGGCCTTGCAATTCGCTCAATTTGACCTTGCTGCCATCAGCGCGCAGGGCATAGTTGTGCAGTTTGCGCTGTATCGGCCAAGCCACGGCGGCTGTGGTTTGCGGCGGTAGCGCGTTGGCCGATGAGAGCAAGTGCAGCGCCCCACTGCGCGCCGCATAGGGGTGCCAAGCCGGGCGCGGCCAAGGCTCGCGCAACAAACCCGCAGGCAAGAGCCAGCCGTTGCCGCTGCCGCGCTCGTCCCAAACAATGACTTCAATATCGCGCTGCAAGGCCCAGTGCTGCAAACCATCGTCGCTCACCAGCACATCGACCTCGGGGTGTTCTTGCAAAAGCGTGCGCATGGCGGCGGGTCGGTCTTGCGCCACATAAACGGGCACGCCAGTTTCGGCGGCCAGCATCACTGGCTCATCGCCCGCCACCAGCGGCGCGCTTTGCGCGGTCACGCTCAGCACGGCATCGGTTTTTTCAGCTTGGCGGCCATAGCCACGCGAGATCACGCCAGGCTGAAAGCCCATTTGCTGCAGACGCCGCACGATGGCGACCACCACCGGCGTTTTGCCCACGCCGCCCAACACTACATTGCCGACGATGATGACGGGCAAATCAGGACGGTAGACTGTGCGCGGACTACGCGCAAAGCGCTGCGCCCGCTGACGCAACAGCCATGCGTAGAGCAGCGCGAGCGGATACAGCGCGCGGGCAAGTGGCCCTTTTTTCAGCCAAGCCTTGAGCAAGAGATTGCGTAACATAAACCTTCAAAGGGGCCAGCGCGCACATGCGCCTAGCCTTTAGGTACGGATTTGGGTACGAATTTGGGTGCGGGTTTGGGTGTGTATTCAAGTGCGCCAGTCGGTGTGCGCTAGCCCAAGTTTACTTTTTCGACGGTTTGGCCGCAAAAGTGACCCGCGCCAGCCCTGCGCGTTGCGCCGCTTCCATCACACTCATCACCGATTGGTGCGGGCTCATGGCATCGGCCGCGATGATGACCACGGGCTCTTTTTTACCCTCAGCCGCCAGCGTTAATTGGGCACTTAAAAAATCAATGCTGCGGCCTTCGAGCGCGTTCTCGTCTATCCAATAAGCACCGTCACTCGAAATTTTAACGATGACCTCAGCCGGATAGTCTTTTTGCCCACTGGTGTCGGCCACGGGCAGCTTGAGCTGGATTTCGGTGAACTTGGTGTAGGTAGTCGAAAGCATCAAGAAAATCAAAACCACTAACAACACATCGATAAACGGGATCAAATTGATCTCGGGCTCTAGCTCGTGGCGTCTGCTAAATTTCATGGTGTCGAGCTGCCGTTTTTAACGCTTGCGCAAGCCATTGATGTGGCGAAAGAAACGCTCGGTCGAGAGTTCGAGCTTGATCAACAAGTCATCGACTTGGGCGCGAAAGTACTTCCAAAAAATCAGCGCAGGAATGGCCACAATCAAACCAAAAGCCGTGTTGTAGAGCGCGATAGAGATACCCGCCGCCAACTGCGCCGGATTGCCGCCAGTGCTGGCGCCGCCGCCCTGCGAACCAAAAATCTCAATCATGCCGATCACAGTGCCGAGCAAACCGAGCAAAGGCGCAGCCGATGCAATCGTGCCCAAAGCGCCCAAAAAGCGCTCTAAGCGGTGGGCCACGCTACGGCCTGCGGCCTCCATCGTCGCGCGCAATTCTTCTTCTGAGCAGCGTGGATTGGCGATCATCATGCGCATACCGCTAGCCAAAATTTCGCCCAAGAGCGAGTTTTGTTCGAGTTGGTTCACGACCTCAGCCGCTGGAATGCCATTGCGCGACACGGCGATGGCTTCATCGACCAATTTGAGCGGAATGATTTTTTCAGACCGCAAGCTGATAAAACGCTCGATGACGAGCGCCACGGCCAAAATCGAGCAAATGATGAGAGGGTAAATCGGCCAGCCGGCCGCACTGATGACTTCGAATAATCGCAATTTTGCCTCCTAAGGCACTGGTTTTTAGCTATAAAAATCACTACGGCGGCAAGCATAACAAATTGCAAGGCGCTTTTGAGAAGCGCGCTGCAGAAGCTGATAAAAAGTCACGCTCAGACCTCAGACCGTTACAAACTGACTACTATTTCAATAGCTACCCAGGCAGGTTTGACGGCCTCAAAGCACTTTTTGATGCTTAAAAAACACTTTACACATCAAAAAACCCGCCGTAGCGGGTTTGAAGCCTGCGCGAGCAGCAAGCCCGCGCTTATTTGGCAGCGATTTACATCGCTGCGTAGTTCGGGCCGCCACCGCCCTCAGGCGTGACCCAGACGATGTTTTGCGTCGGGTCTTTGATATCGCAGGTTTTGCAATGCACGCAGTTTTGGGCATTGATTTGCAAGCGCTCTTTTTTCGTCTCCGCGTCTTGCACAAACTCGTACACACCGGCTGGGCAATAGCGCTGCTCGGGGCCTGCGTATTCGGGCAAGTTGATGCGCGTGGGCACGGTCGCATCTTTCAGCGTCAAGTGCGCGGGCTGGTTCTCGGCGTGGTTGGTGTTGCTGATAAAGACACTAGAGAGGCGGTCAAAAGTCAGCTTGCCATCGGGTTTGGGGTAGTTGATGGGCTGGCATTGCGCCGCGGGTTTCAGGCAAGCGTGGTCGGGCTTGTCGTTGCGCAGCGTCCATGGCACATGGCCGCGCATGGCAAATTGCTCTAGGCCGTTCATGATGGTGGCGGTGACCAAGCCTTTTTTGAACCAGTTTTTGAAGTTGCGCGAGCGGTTCAACTCGGTATAGAGCCAGCTCTTCTCAAACGCCTCAGGGTAAGCGGCCAGCTCATCGCTGCTGCGGCCAGCGGCCAGC
>CAZUUN010000081.1:0-6952 GCA_964622735.1 uncultured Burkholderiaceae bacterium
GCATACAGCCCTCGGTGCCATACTGTGGAATCAGGCGGCGCATGACGCGGTCTTTTTTGACCAAATGCGCGCACGCCTCAGCCCAATAGTCGGGGCTGATCAATTCAAGTTTGGGCGTTTTAGAAGCAGACATGGCAAACCGGTAGGCAGGGCTGGGCATTGTAGCGATTAATGCTGGCGGGGCAATCGCCCAGCACGCGCCACTGTGCTAGAATGCGAGCTGTTTTCGGCAATCAGGCCGCAAGCAAATATGACCCAATTGGCCAACCAAAAGGTGCACAAACCCTGTTTTGTGTGACTGGCCGATTGAAGAAATCAACCCTTTGGAGTTATCGTTAATGACTACTATGCGCGAAATGCTGGACGCCGGCGTCCACTTCGGTCACCAGACCCGTTTCTGGAACCCCAAAATGGCCCAATACATCTTTGGCCATCGCAACAAAATTCACATCATTGATTTGGAAAAAACATTGCCCCTCTACAACGAGGCAATGAAACACATCCGTCAACTCAGCAGCAATGGCAGCACCGTCTTGATGGTAGGCACCAAACGCACGGCGCGTGACACCACGGCAGAAGAAGCACAACGCGCAGGCGTGCCTTTTGTCAACCAACGCTGGTTGGGTGGCATGTTGACCAACTTTAAAACGGTCAAAACATCGATCAAACGCCTGAAAGACATGAAGGCGCAAATCGAAGTGGGCCTGGACAGCATGAGCAAAAAAGAGCAGCTGACTTTCAGCCGCGAATTAGCCAAGCTCGAGAAAGACATCGGCGGCATTCAAGACATGACGGCGCTGCCAGATGCGATTTTCGTCATCGACGTCGGCTATCACAAAATCTGCATTCAAGAAGCGAAAAAATTGGGCATCCCAGTCATCGCTGTGGTTGACTCTAACCACAATCCTGAAGGCATCGACTTCGTCATTCCTGGCAATGACGACTCGTCTAAAGCCGTGGCGCTCTACGCCCGTGGCGTTGCTGACGCGATTTTGGAAGGCCGTGCAAACGCCATCCAAAACGTGGTTCAAGCGATCCAAGGCGACGACGAATTCGTTGAAGTTGAAGCTGACCAAGCCTAAGCCCACAGCTATTTAAATCAAGGGGCTACTAGTGGGCCCCTTTTTTGTTATTTTTTGATAAGGACACGAATATGACAGCAATCACTGCCAGCATGGTCGCCGAACTGCGCGCCAAAACCGATGCGCCCATGATGGAATGCAAAAAAGCCCTGACCGAAGCGGCGGGCGACATGGCTAAAGCAGAAGAAATTTTGCGCGTAAAACTCGGCAGCAAAGCCGGCAAAGCGGCCAGCCGCGTAACCGCTGAAGGCGTGATCGCCATGAGCGTGCAAGGCAAAGTCGGCGCGATGATCGAGATCAACTGCGAAACCGACTTCGTCACGAAAAACGACAGCTTCTTGAGCTTGACGCAAGCTGCGGCCGACCTCGTGGCTAAAAACAACCCGAAAGATGTGGAAGCCTTGGGCCAACTGCCCTACGAAGCTGAAGGCTTTGGCCCCACGCTCGAAGATGTGCGCAAAGGCCTGATCGGCAAAATCGGCGAAAACATGTCTTTCCGCCGCTTCAAATACTTTGATGGCAGCAGCAGCTTGGCGACTTACCTGCACGGCACGCGCATCGGCGTGGTCGTCGAGTACGAAGGCCAAGAGTCAGCCGCGAAAGATGTGGCCATGCATGTAGCTGCCATGAAACCGGTAGCGTTGACGAGCAAAGATGTTCCTGCTGACCTGATCGAAAAAGAGCGTTCAGTCGCAACCGCTAAAGCCGCCGAGTCTGGCAAACCAGCAGACATCGCTGCCAAAATGATCGATGGCGCGGTCGCCAAGTATTTGAAAGAAGTATCTTTGTTCGACCAGTCTTTCGTGAAAAACGACAAGCAAACGGTCGAAGCCATGCTCAAAGCCACAGGGACCACGGTGAAATCTTTCACCATGTTCATCGTCGGCGAAGGCATCGAGAAGAAAGTAGACGACTTCGCTGCCGAAGTAGCCGCGCAAGTGGCTGCTGCAAAAGGCGCTTAACTCGCTTTTTGGCTTGCATCCTTCAAAAACGCACCTTCGGGTGCGTTTTTTTACGCCTGAATGGCATCACTGCAAAAGTGCGCATAAGACGCAGCTAGCGCTTATGATGCGTGCTAGTTCACCACTCTTACAGTCTTTTAAAGCCTTTTTATGCGCGCCAACCAGAAGGAAATTACTGGCCAAAGCGGTGAAAAAATTGCCGTTTATGACTGGCTCTACACGCAGCGCACAGCCGCGCGAGGCGCTATTCTTTTTGTTCACAGCTTTGGCGAATACACCGACCGACACGAACGCCAAGCGCTGAAATTCATCAGCTGGGGTTTTATGGTGCGCGGTTTCGATTTGCATGGACATGGCCGCTCAGGCGGCAAACGCGGGCAAATTCAAAGCCAAATGCAATACCAGCAAGATTTGGCAGATGTGATAGCCGATTGGCGCCGCGACCTAGGGCCAGACCTGCCTTTGATCGTTTACGGCAATTTGTTTGGTGCGGCTATCGCCATGACGGCGGAGCAAGGACACTTAAGCCATGCGGATGCTTATTTTTTCACCTCGCCGGTGCTGCATGTACGCCTCACCCGCGTGCAGCGCTTGATGCTCACGCTGGCGCGCAAGTTTGCGCCCCAGCACCTGGCCAAAAATGCGATACGCCCTGAGCTTTACAGCCGCGATGAAAATGTGGTTTTGCTGATTCGCAGCGATCCGCAATGGCTGCCCGTCATCTCGGTGCGAGTGGCCGACTACATCGCGCAGACTTGCAACCGAGCGCTCGCTAGCGCCAGTACTTGGCATAAACCAACGCTCATGCTCTATGGCAAAGACAGCCACTTGATTGATACGGGCGCGATTGAGGAGTTTGTGGCCAATACCGACAAATTGGTCGAGTCCAAACGCTTTGATGGGCACTTCGCCGATTTATTCAACGATCTGGAAAATGGTCTGGTCTACAAGCGTTTGCAGCAATGGCTGGATAAAAAATTCCCACCCAAAACCTGATGTTAGCGGCCAGCGAGCCGGAGCCATCAGGAAAAATAGCCCCGCTCGCTCCAATCTTTAAATTTGATAGCACTTTACCCTTACAATCCCACATCAAGCAGATAAATTCAACGAAAAAAGGGGCTTGAGCCATGCCGACTACCGCCAAACACAAACGCATCTTACTTAAACTCTCGGGCGAAGCGCTGATGGGCGATGACGCCTTTGGCATCAACCGCGAGACCATTACGCGCATGGCGCAAGAGATCAAAGATGTGGTCGACCTGGGCGTAGAAGTCGCAGTGGTCATTGGCGGCGGCAATATTTTTCGCGGCGTATCCTCAGGCGCCAGCGGCATGGACCGCGCCACCGCCGACTACATGGGCATGCTGGCAACGGTGATGAACGCTTTGGCGCTGGCCGACACCATGAACAGCGTGGGCATGACTGCCCGCGTGATGTCCGCCATCAACATAGACCAAGTCGTCGAGCCCTATGTGCGCCCGAAAGCGCTGCAATACCTCGAAGAGGGCAAAGTGGTGATTTTTGCTGCGGGCACGGGCAATCCCTTCTTCACGACCGACACGGCTGCCGCCTTGCGCGGTGCAGAAATCGGCGCGGAACTGGTCTTAAAAGCCACCAAGGTAGACGGCGTCTATACCGCTGACCCACAAAAAGACCCAAGCGCTACGCGCTACACCAGCTTGAGTTTCGATGAGGCCATGCGCAAAAACCTAGGCGTGATGGATGCGGCGGCTTTTGCCCTGTGCCGCGACCAAAAACTGCCGATCAAGGTTTTCAGTATTTTGAAACACGGCGCGTTTAAACGCATCGTGCAAGGCGAAGATGAAGGCACGCTGGTCCACGTTTAAGGACTGCGCTGCGCGCATCCGTTAAAATCAACTTTTCATTCTGTATCGCGAAGGGCCCCAAGTGGCCCCGATACCTATTCTTTTTGGCAATCGCCTTGCTGCTTCGGAGTTTTCCATGACCACCTTGAACGACATTAAAAAGCAAACCGAAACGAAAATGACGCAATCGATTGAGGCTTTTCGCCACAATCTGAGCAAAATTCGCACCGGCCGCGCCAGTCCCGCTTTGCTCGAAAGCGTGCATGTAGACTATTACGGCTCGATGGTGCCGCTCACGCAAGTCGCAAACATTTCACTCTTGGATGCGCGCACGATCTCAGTCACCCCCTGGGAAAAACCCATGGGCGCCAAAATTGAAAAAGCCATACGCGAGAGCGACTTAGGGCTGAATCCCTCATCCGTGGGCGAATTGATTCGTGTGCCCATGCCCATGATGAGCGAAGAGCGCCGCAAAGAAATGACCAAAATCGTGCGCACCGAAGGCGAAAACGCCAAGATTGCCGTGCGCAATTTGCGCCGCGATGCAAATGAATCGGTGAAAAAGCTGGTGAAAGACAAGCTCGCCACCGAAGACGAACAAAAGCGCGCTGAAGCCGAGACGCAAAAAACCACCGACAAATTCATCGCCGACATCGACAAGTTAAGCGCTGATAAAGAAAAAGAAATTTTGGCGGTTTAAGCTGAATTCTTTGCCCTCGCCTTTTGCCTTATGACAAAAATCGCCACGCCCGAGCGCATTCCTCAGCACATCGCTGTGGTGATGGATGGCAATGGGCGCTGGGCAAAAAAACGCTTTTTGCCCCGCTTGGCTGGCCATAAACAGGGGCTGGAGTCGCTGCGCGCCTGCATTTCGAGCTGCCACGGCCTGGGCGTGCAAGCGCTAACCGTTTTTGCTTTCTCATCCGAAAACTGGAACCGCCCCGAAGAAGAAGTCTCGGGCATCATCGAGATCATGATGCTGGCCTTAGGCCGCGAAGTCGCTAATTTGAAGAAAAAAGGCGTGCGCATGCACTTTATTGGCGAGCGCAAAGGTTTGTCTGAGCGTTTGTGCCGCAGTTTTGACAAAGCCACGCTCGAAACAGCGGGCGGCGACCAAATGGACTTCAACATCTGCTTCAACTATGGTGGGCGTTGGGACATGGCCCAAGCTGCCGCCAAGGTTGCGGCCAGTGGCGCTGAGCTCAGCCCCGAGAACATTGACCGCGCCTTGGCACTGGCCCATGTCAGCGACCCCGATTTACTCATACGCACAGGCGGCGAGCAGCGCCTGAGCAACTTTTTGCTGTGGCAGGCCGCTTACTCTGAGCTGTATTTTTCAGACAAGCTATGGCCTGACTTTGACGAGCCCGCTTTGCTCGAAGCCATCGCCGACTTCAATCGCCGCGAGCGGCGCTTTGGCAAAACATCTGAGCAAGTCAAAAAGACTTGACGCCATTGCCAGCGCAGCGCATTCCAGCTGCCGCAGCGCCTAGCGATGCTGTCACAATAGTGCATTCTCAATGCTCTTATTTCGCTCGCATGCTTAAACAACGCATAGTCACTGCCATCCTTCTATTGGCGCTGCTGATTCCAGCCCTGTTCTACCGCAACCCGCTGCCTTTTGCCGCGCTCACCTTGGCACTGATGATGGCCGCCGCTTGGGAATGGGGCCGCCTGAATAGCCCGCACACGGCCAGTCGCTGGGTTTTAGTTGCCGTCACCTTAGCCTTGTGCCTAATCGGGGCGCAGAGTTTGAATTGGACGCCGAATTTATCCAACTTCTACTACAGCACCATCGGTGCCCAAAGCGATGCTTTGCAGCTAGACGGTAAGCAAGGTGCCGCGCTCGGGCGCCCGCTGTGGCTGGCCATGGCTTTGCTTTGGCTTGTGGGCGCGCCATTGGCGCTCAAGCGGGGTCTAGACGCGTGGGCCAAACTGCCTTCAGGTCTGCGCTTGCTGCTGGGCACTTGGATTTTGAGCGCCGCGTGGCTGGCTTTGCTGCAATTGCGACTGATAGGGATGAACACCCTGCTCTCGTGCATGGTTTTGGTCTGGGTCGCCGATACCGGCGCCTATGCGGCAGGTAAAAAATTCGGCAAAACCAAACTCGCTCCCAGCATCAGCCCCGGTAAAAGCTGGCAGGGCGTGGCCGGTGGCGCTATCGCCGTGGCCGCGCTGGCGGCGCTGTGGCTCTGGCTCGACCGTTATGCGCTGGAGAGCAAAAGTCTTTACACCCTGCTGAAAGACAAATGGGGTTACGGGCCCATGGCCGGTGGCGTGGCGCTCTTGCTGGGCATGAGCGTGGTGGGTGATTTGTTTGAGTCGCTGATGAAGCGTGTTGCGGGCATGAAAGACTCGAGCAATCTGCTGCCCGGCCACGGCGGTGTGCTCGATCGCATCGACGCCTTATTGCCGACTTTTGTGTTGACCATGCTCTTACTCAGCCTCTAAAACGATCAAACTTGAGCCCAAACATCATTTTTTGACATGAAAAGCTCATTTTTCCTTACCAAACCTGCCTGAGCAGCTCCTTAATTTATAGTATTTAGCCCCCTCTCTGCCCCATGCAATCCATCACCATCTTGGGCTCTACCGGCTCTATTGGCGTCAACACCCTCGATGTATTGAGCCGCCACCGCGAACAGTGGCAAGTTTTTGCGCTCAGCGCCTTTCAACAAACCGACAAACTGGCCGAGCAATGCCAGGCCTTCGAGCCTGTCTACGCTTGGGTCGGCAGCGCCGAACATGCGGCGCAGCTGCAAAGCAAATTGCAAGTCTTGGGTTTGAAAACCGAGGTTTTGCATGGCGCCGCCGACTTGTGCCGTCTCTGTGATGACAGCCGCGTGGACGCGGTGATGGCAGCCATCGTGGGCGCGGCCGGTTTGGCGCCTAGCTTGGCCGCCGCGCGCGCTGGCAAGCGCTTGTTGTTAGCCAATAAAGAGGCGCTGGTCGTTGGTGGCGATTTGTTCATGCAAGCGGTGCGCGAGAGCGGCGCGACTTTGCTGCCTATCGACAGCGAGCATTCGGCTATTTTTCAAAGCCTGCCCGATGACCCCGCCCATTGGGCGCGTGATGTCGACAA
>CAZUUN010000082.1:0-6828 GCA_964622735.1 uncultured Burkholderiaceae bacterium
ACTTCGGGCTGCAAGCGGCCGCTTTGCGTCCACTCCTGCAAGAAGGTGACCGCGCGCGGGTCTGAGAGCGTGAAGAAGAAGTGCTCAGAGCTTTTCAGCACGGGCGTTGCGCCGCTCAGCGCCGAGAAGGGCTTTTTCAAATCGGTGGGTGCATAAACCGCGCCGCAAACTTCGCAGTTGTCGCCATATTGGTCTTGGGCGCCACATTTCGGGCACTCGCCTTTGATGTAGCGGTCGGGCAAGAACATGCCTTTTTGCGGATCGTAGAACTGCTCGATGACGCGGCTGCTGATCAAGCCGTTGGCTTTGAGTGCGGTGTAAATGCTTTGCGCCAGCTCGATGTTTTCGGGGCTGTGGGTGCTGTACCAGTTGTCGTGACTGATGCCAAAACCATCCAAGTATTGTTGGCGACCGGTGGCGATCTCGGCCACAAAAGCTTCGGGCGTCACGCCTTTTTTCTCAGCCGCAATCATGATGGGCGCGCCGTGGGCATCATCCGCACCAACAAAAAAGACCTCGTGCCCCTGCATGCGCTGATAACGCACCCAGATATCGGCCTGGATGTATTCCATGATGTGGCCGATGTGGAAAGTGCCATTGGCGTAAGGCAGCGCCGTGGTGACAAAAAGGGTGCGGGGAGTAAAGGTCATGGTGTCTTAGGGTAAGCGCGCTATGGGGCCATTGCGCAAGAAAATACCCGCAGAGGTGCAGCGCAGCCAAACGGGTAAAGCCTTGGAATAAAACGCTATTTTAAGGCGGGATACACTCAAGGCGATTTAGTTTGAAAGTAGCGCCATGTACGAACCTTTAGCCCTTGCCAACGCCCTAGCCCACATCATCGATCCGATGACGCAGCAGCCTTGGGTGAACGCCAAAAATATCCAGAATTTACAGTTTAAAGACGGTCATTTGAGCTTTGAAGTGCAGGTCGGCTACCCATGCCAGAGCATGCATTTGGGGGTTGAAGGCGCGATTGATGTGGCGCTCTTAAAGCTCGACGGCGTAAAAGTGGCTGACGCCAAGCTCAAAACCCAAATCGTGGCGCACGCCGTGGGCACGAGCGCGCAGTTGATCAAGGGCGTAAAAAACATCATCGCCGTGTCATCCGGCAAAGGCGGTGTGGGCAAAAGCACCACCGCCGTGAACCTGGCGCTGGCGCTGGCGCACGAAGGCGCACGCGTAGGCATGTGCGATGCCGACATTTATGGCCCGAGCCTGCCGCATATGCTGGGTGTGAATGCGCGCCCCGAGCTGACCGCCGAAAAGCACATGATTCCGCTGCGCGCCCACGGCTTGCAGGTCAATTCCATCGGCTTTTTAGTGCCGCCAGAAAAAGCCACCGCTTGGCGCGGCCCTATGGCGACGGGCGCACTCGATCAGTTGCTGAAGCAAACCGTTTGGGATGATTTGGATTATTTGGTCGTCGATATGCCACCCGGGACGGGCGACATACAGTTGACGCTGGCGCAGCGCGTGCCCGTGACGGGCGCGGTCGTCGTCACCACGCCGCAAAATGTGGCGCTGCTGGATGCCGTCAAAGGGATAAATTTGTTCCAAGCCACGCGCACGCCCATCATTGGCATCGTCGAGAACATGGCGGTTTACACCTGCAGCAACTGCGGCCACCCCGAGCATATTTTTGGCAAAGACGGTGGCGAACGCTTGGCACACGACAGCGGCACCGGGGTGCTGGGCCATATGCCCCTCAAACTCGCCATTCGCCAGCAAAGCGACAGCGGCGTGCCAACGGTGGCGCAAGACCCTGAGAGCGAAGAAAGCCGCCTCTACCGTGACATCGCACGCAAGGTGGGCGCGAAGTTGGCGCTGATGAGCAAAGACTATTCCAACAAATTCCCGACCATCAGCATCAGCACGCAAAGCTAAATGCACTGCCACAAGCCCATCTATACCAATAAATGATGCTGCCAAACACTATTCATTCGATAGCTGCTCAGGCAGATTTGACGGCTTAAAACCGTTATTTGACACTTAAAAACCCGTATTTCAGCCACCTGAGCCGCAGCAGCCTAAAATCGCCGCATGTTCTTTGCCCACCCGCCCCGCACCAGCCCACACGCACGCTGCGGCATGCGCGGCTTTACGCTGCTGGAGTTGATGGTCGTCTTGGTCATCATCGGCTTGGCAGCCACGGGCATCACCATGGGCATGCGCAGCTCAGACGAGATGGCGCTGTACCAAGAGGCCGAGCGCGTGAGCGCCGCGCTTGAAACCGGCCGTGTGCAATCGCGCGCCCGCGGCGTCGCGGCCGAGTTTGTCACTTCTGAAAAAGGCTTTATCGTCAAAAGCCCGAATGCGGGCATAGACGAATCCAAGGTGCAGCCTTGGCTCAAGCCGGGCACCAGCGCCTCGGGCAATGTGCCCACAGTACTCGGGCCTGAGCCCATCTTGCCCGCGCAAACCGTGGTCTTGAGCTTGGGCGCTTACAGCGTGCGTATCTCTAGCCAAGGGTTGCGCCCCTTTGCCGTTGAAGAAGGCACGCCCTGATGCACCGCAACAAGCAAAGCGGCTTTACGCTGATCGAAGTGCTGGTGGCGCTCACCATCATCGCCATTGCGCTGGCCGCGGGCGTGCAAGCGAGCAGCACGCTGATCAACAGCGCTGACCGCCAGCGTGAGTCGATGCTGGCGCAGGTCTGCATCGAGAATGTGTTTATTGAAATGCGCCTGAAAAACTTGGGCGGCAAAGAGCGCCTCAGTCCTGGCGAAACCGATTTTGAATGCCAGCAAGCGGGCATCAACTACAGCGTGGCGCTGGTCACCAACTCGACGCTGAATCCGCAAATGCTGCGGCTCGAAGCCACGGCGAAAAACGAGATGGGCGAGAACTTGCTCACCTTGAGCAGCGTATTGGGGCCACCATGAAGCGCGCACAGCAGGGCTTTACGCTGATTGAGGTCATGGTGGCGCTGGCCATCATGACGGTCGTGAGCATCATGGCCTGGCAAGGCATCAGCGGTATGCTGCAAGCACAAAAATTCAGCCGTGAGCGCAGCGCCCAAGTTGCCGTGATGCAAACCGCACTGGCGCAGTGGGGCAGCGACTTGGATCATGTCAGCTACGGCGTGGACTATTTGGGCGACATTCCTGCTATACGCTACGACGGTAGCAGCTTATTTATCGTGCGCTACGACGCCATGCGCGGCGACCGCGCCCTGATCGTGGTGGCTTGGACCAAGCGCCCCGACGATCGCAACGCCGACCCCAAAGCCACGCGCGGCAGTTGGCTGCGTTGGCAGTCGGCCGCCATCACCACCAGCACCGATTTGCGCCAAGCCTATAACCAAGCCCAGGCTTGGGCCAGCGCCGGTGCTGACACCGAGTTGCGCGGCGCTGAGTTGAACATCATGCCCATCGCCCGCTTTGAAGTGCAAAGCTTTGAAGACGGCGCTTGGGCCAGCGACACCACCATACCCAGCAGCAAGGGCAAAAATGGTGACGATGCGCTGCGTTTGATTTTGCAACCCGCTGAGGGTGGCTTGTTTGCGGGCACCATCACCCGCGATTGGCTGCGCCCCACATTGGCCGGAGGGGGCAGCTGATGCGCCGCCAACACGCCATACAAACACAACGCGGCGCGGCGATTTTGCTCGCCATGCTGATTTTGGTTTTGATCACCAGCTTGGCCGCGGGCAGCACTTGGCGCCAATCGCAAGTGCTAGAGGTGGAAGCCGCCGAACGCGACCGCGCGCAAGCGGTGTGGATTTTGAATGGCATGCTCGACTGGTCGCGCTTGATATTGAAAGAAGACGACAAGAACAAAGAGCGCGAAGACAATCTGGATGAGACTTGGGCCAAAGAGTTGAAAGAATCCAGCCTGTCGGCTTTTTTAGCAGTCGACAAAAATAACAGCGGCGGGCGCGATGAGCGCGACATCACCAAGGCCTATTTTTCGGGCCGCATGCAAGACTTGAACCGCAGCATCAACCTCAACGATTTGCTCGCCGCCGATGGCAAAAGTCTAGACCCCGAGTACGAGCGCATCGTCGATCGGCTGTTTAACAAACTCGGACTGGCGCAAGCCGAGAGCGATGTCTTTAAGCAAGCCTATTTGCGCGCCGCGCAAAACAGCGAGGGCGGCGAAGCCGCCAGCAGCAAAGGCGTGACCCTGCCGCAAAAGGACGCACTCAAGCCCAGCATGATGGCGCAGCTCGACTGGCTGGGCATCAGCCCCGATGTGCTGAATCAGATTCGGCCATATTTTTATATTGCCAACTTGGGCTCACGCGGCCAGCGCATTCCGCAAAACATCAATATCAACACCACCAGCGCCAATATGCTACAAGCCGTGATTGATGGCTGCGACGCCAACTGCGCCGAACAAATCATTCAGCGCCGTGGCACCAAGCCGTTTTTGAATAAACTGGAGCTGTTTACTGCTTTTCCAGCCTTGGACAAACCCGCCAATGCCGAGCTGCCCCTAGACGGCAAAAGCGAGTTGTTTCAAGTGCTGGGGCGCTTGCGCCTAGAGAATTTGCAAGTAGAAGAGACTGCCGTTTTGTGGCGCCCCAGCGTGAATGTCGTGCGCGTGCTGCACCGCGAGCAAGCGCTGCTGGGCGACTTTATCAGCAGCGATGGCCCCAATAGCACCAGCTTGGAAGAGCTGAAATCCGAATTAGAAACAGAAGAGTAAACCCCGAGGAGAACCCGCCCATGAGCAACGCCAAAAACAGCCCTTTCGATTTTGCCAACATCATGCCTGGCTTTGACTTTCTCAAACAAATGGCGGGCCAGAGCCCAGCCAGCAATCCGTTTATGCCCAATGTCGGCAGCTGGATCACGCCCACTTTGAGCGTAGAAGAGCTAGAAAAACGCATCACCGAACTGCAAACCGTGAAGATGTGGCTAGAGAACAATGCGCGCCTGATCGACGCCACCGTGCAAGCCATGCAAGTGCAAAAGATGACTTTGGCCACACTCAAAACCATGAATGTGAAGATGGCCGACATCAGCAAGAGCTTTACGGGCGGTGGCAGCACCAGCACTGGTAGCAGCGCCAAAACGACGCGCAACAAAACCGAATTTGATTTGGGCCAAAAACCCAAAGCGGCCGCCAAGTCAGCCGCTGCGCCAGAGCCCGAAGCCCCAGCGCAAAACACGCAAGCGGTGCAAAACGCCATGCAGTTTTGGAATGGCTTGACGCAGCAGTTCGGCCAAATCACCGAGCAGGTTTTGCATGACAGCCAAGCGGCAGCGGCGCAATTGGCCAAAAACAGCACCGCCCGCAAAAGCAGCAAAACCACGCCAGCGAAAAAAGCCCCCGCCAAAAAAGCTGCGCCAATCAAATCAACGGCGCGCAAACGCTAAAGAAGCCTAGGCTAATCACTATTTATTTAATAGCTACTCAGGCAGGTTTGACGGCCTAAAAGCCCTAAAACACCTTGAAATATGACTGTTTTAGCACCAAGCGCTTAAAAACGCGACTGCCACAGGCCACAATACGCCCCAAACAGGGGCTTCGCACGAAGCGCCTAGCCACTACACTTGCACCCTTATGAATACGACCTTCGCTAGCACCCTGCCCCAAGCCCTGCGCGACTCTTGCAACCAACACGCGGCGCAAACCGCCATCATTGATGGCGACTTTCAAGTCACTTACGCCCAGCTGCTGCCTTTGGTTGAGCAAGCGGCCAGCAGCCTGATTGCACTGGGCGTGCAAATGGGCGAGCGCGTAGCCGTGTGGGCACCTAATGTGTATGAGTGGATCATTGCGGCCAGCGCCATCCACATGGTGGGCGGCGTGCTGGTGCCGATCAACACGCGCATGAAGGGCACTGAGGCGCACGACATTTTGGAGCGCAGCAGCGTGCGCGTGCTCTTTACCATTGGCGACTTTTTGGGCTGCTATTACCCCGATATGCTGAACGGCAAACGCGCGAGCAGCTTGCAGCACATCGTCGTTTTAAAACAAGCGCCAAAAAATGCGGGCGAACTCAGCTGGGCTGACTTCATGGCCAAAGGCACGGCAGACAGCGCAGCCGAAGTTACCCGCCGCGAAGCCGCACTCGGCCCCGATTCGATGGCCGATTTGATGTTCACCAGCGGCACCACGGGCAAGCCCAAGGGCGTCAAGCTCGGCCACGCCGCCAGCATCCGCACCATCACCGAATGGGCCGATGTGGTCGGCCTGCACGCGGGCGACCGCTACCTCATCATCAACCCCTTCTTTCACGCCTTTGGCTACAAGGCGGGTTGGCTGGCAGCGCTGCTGCGCGGCGCCACGATTTACCCGCACTTGGTGTTTGACGCCGAGGCCGTACTCCAGCGCATACAAGATGAAAAAATCACCTTTTTGCCTGGCCCACCGACGCTGTTTTTGACCATGCTCGCGCACGAGAAGCTCAGCAGCTTTGACATCAGCTCGCTCAACGCCACCGTTACGGGCGCAGCCACCGTACCACCGATTTTGATCGAGCGCATGCGCAACGATTTAGGCTTTAAGAAAGTCACCACCGCTTACGGCCAAACCGAGTGCACGGGCTTTGCCACTTTGTGTGACCCAAGCGACAGCGTTGAAACCGTGGCCAATTTCTGCGGCAAGGCCTTGCCTGGCACCGAGATCAAAATCATCGACGAAAACGGCAAGACCCTGCCCGCGGGCGGCACGGGCGAAGTGCTGATCAAAGGCTACAACGTCATGCAAGGCTATTTTGACGACGAGCAGGCCACGGCTGAAACCATTAAAGACGGTTGGCTGCACACGGGCGATGTCGGCGTGCTCGACGAGCGCGGCTACCTGAAAATCACCGACCGCCTGAAAGACATGTTCATCGTCGGCGGCTTTAATTGCTACCCGGCTGAGATTGAGCGT
>CAZUUN010000083.1:0-6797 GCA_964622735.1 uncultured Burkholderiaceae bacterium
TTCAACACCAAGCCATTGGGATTGACATCGTAGCGCGTGAAGGTGTTGTGCGAGAGGCCGGCCGCATTAGCGGTATTGATATCGACAACGGGTACGCCATTGGGTGAGACATAAGCCACCGTGTTGCCGCCAACAGGCACGACCGTTGTCGGTGCAGTCCCCGCTAAGGCCCCAGATGCACCCACCATACCCGCCATCGCCACCAGCAGGGCATGCACCAAGGGCCGCGCTGCAGCCCCTGAACGCTTGCCTTTGCTGCGCGTGGCCTCGTGTGTTACCACAAAGGTTTGATGCGCTTCGCTCCACACAAGGGTGTAGCAGCGATTGAATGATGCGTGTCCGTTCATGATGAGGGCCTTCCTTTTATATGGGTCTTTTTAATTTTTAAAGCGAGTAATTCAAACGAAACCAGGTCTGGCAGCTTTCTTTAGCAACATTTTGTGGTGTTGCCAGTGGGCAGGTCGCAGAGATATCCCAGCTTGCCCCCTTCCAATTTACCGAAGCGCCGAGAGCTGAGCCCACTAAGGCGCCCTGCGGTACACCCGCTACGCGATTGCGTACTGAGCCCGTGTCGATGCCCGCATACATGCGCACAGCCAAAGGCTGCCCAGCGATCGTCACCAACTGGCGCGTCGACAAATCGTTGCGCAGGTAATAGCCACTATCACCCGAGAGCGTGTTTTTCACAAAGCCGCGCACCGAGTAGATACCGCCAATAGAAATTTGCTCTGAGCCGTAAAGTGTGTCCACGCCTTTTTGCCCTGTGAGCGCGCTATTGAGCGTCCATTCGCGATTGGCCAAACGCAAGGGCAAGAAGTAACTCGCCCCATACCTGATTTTTTCAAACTGCGCGCGCGGCACAAAATCAGGCAAGCCCGCAGGGTCGCGCAAGGCGCCGGCAGCTTTAAGCCCTTCGGACCAACCCAAATTAGCGCTGACCACACCGCCCCACAGACCAGTGGACACATTAGCATCCAAATCCATGACTGACAGCTTGCGGCTGCTCACGCCCAAGTATTGGCCTTCTAAATAGTTTTTGGTGTCTTTCACCGTGAAGGCGGCACTCACATTGGCGCGGGTGCTTTGGTTGCGAAACACCACGCGATCCCAGCTCAGGGTGTTATTCGTGCTATTGCCTTCAGATATCAAGTTCAGCCCACTGGGCGCGCGCAAAGTAGATGTGTAACTAGAGGCGCTGCCGTTGTAGCTAAAGGTGTTGTAGCCATAAGGCACCGTCAGCATCACTGAATCACTTTTTGAATGCTTGGCATCGCGGTCAGCTGGCAGCGACTGGCGGTGCGTGAGCAATATGAATTCGGAAAGACCAAAGAAGTTATCGCTAGAAACACTCACCCCCACTTGACCCTTGCCCGTGGACGCACTGCCTTGGTTGTCGGCGGACAAATTCCAGCGGTAATATTTGCTCGGCTCATTGCGTATGATCACATCGCTCAGACCCGGCTCACTACCTGGTGCGATATCTAGCGTTGCGCGGTTCGAAGGCATGCGGTTGATTTGGTCTAGGCCCTGCTCTAGGTCGCGCAGATTCAGCAGGTCGCCTTTTTGAGCGGGGATAGTGTTGCCCGCTCTAAAACCTTTGCGGCCCTTTTCTTCAATGCGCAAGTTCTCGATGCGCCCTTCCATGACTCGGATCTCCAAGTCGCCTTGGCTCAGATCCTGCGCGGGCAAATAAGCGCGGGTCGTCACAAAACCACGCAACATGTAGGCGCGGGTGATTTCACCCAGAATTTGCTCTACCTCAGGTACCCCTAAGCACTTTCCTGCGTATTGCTCGCTGATTTGCACAGGCAGGCGGCGCGCTATATTGGGCGCATCTTTAATCACGATTCGGCTGATGTCGCGGCACTTGCCGGCAAGCTGCGAACCATCAACCTTAGGGGTTAATTTGCTCGCGTCGATACCACCGGGCTTGGTGCTGCGGGGTTGGCGCAACTGCTGCTCGCGCAGAATTTGCTCTTGCTGTTGACGCTGTACCTGTTCTTGTTGCTGCCGAGCCGCTTCAATATCTGCGGGAGACAAAGCTGCCCAAGCTTGCGTGCTGAGCGCCGCCGTCATGAAGAAATGCGCGGCGTACCTCGCCCCTGAATTGGTTTTTTTAGCCATTTTTATGCTTATTTTTTGCTGAGAAATCGCACTGCAAGCCATCGCAGCCTGGACGCTTTGTAAGTATAAACCGTTAGCTCCTGTCTGTAAAGCGCTTATGCATGGAGTTCACCCGTCCAGTGAGAGGCAGCGCAGGGCTGTGACTAAAGAGCGGTCGAACAACATGCCCAAGCAAAACAGCACTCGATAGCAAAAATTGCCCAATCAAACACTGTACAAAAATCTAGTCAACCAGCAGCAAGGCCTGATATGAGCAGTTGACTTAAGAAGTGGCTACCAACTTCTCAAGATAGGAGCCGCATCAAAGCTGCCACGCGAGAGTTCAAGCGAAAACCACGCTAGGTGGAGCAGCACTGTCATTTGGGCGACACAAGCCATCAACAAAAAAAAGAAGCCGACAGGCAGCCGGCTTCTTTTTTGCATAAAGGTAAAAATCAGACGTTGAATAGGAAGTTCAAGACGTCACCGTCTTTAACGACATATTCTTTGCCCTCAGCGCGCATCTTGCCCGCGTCTTTAGCACCTTGCTCACCTTTGAATTGGATAAAGTCATCAAACGCAATGGTTTGCGCGCGAATAAAGCCGCGTTCAAAGTCGGTATGAATTACACCTGCCGCTTGTGGCGCGGTTCCGCCTATATTCATGGTCCAAGCGCGGACCTCTTTCACCCCAGCGGTGAAGTAGGTTTGCAAACCCAACAAGCCAAAACCAGCGCGTATCAAACGGTTTAGGCCAGGCTCTTCTTGCCCCAGCTCTTCTAAGAACATTTGGCGATCTTCATCGCTCATTTCGGCCATTTCAGCCTCGATCTTCGCGCAAATCGCAACAACAGGCGCGTTCTGAGAGTTGGCGTACTCAGTCAGACGATCCAAAAGTGGGTTGTTGCTAAAGCCATCTTCAGCCACATTGGCCACAAACATTGCAGGTTTAGCGGTAATCAAGCACAAAGGTTTGAGCAAGACTTGCTCTTCTTTGCTGAGATCCAAGCTGCGCACCGGTTTGCCTTGGTCTAGATGGCTGCTGACTTTGGTCAACAGAGGCACCAAGAGCGCCGCTTCTTTGTCTGTGCCCGAACGCGCGGCTTTGCCAAAACGGTGCTGCGCTTTTTCTACCGTCCCCATGTCAGCCAAGCAAAGCTCGGTTTGTATGACTTCAATGTCAGCGATCGGGTCGACCTTACCCGCCACATGGATGACATTCTCATCTTCAAAGCAGCGCACCACATTGACGATGGCGTCTGTCTCACGAATGTGGGCGAGGAATTGATTGCCCAAGCCTTCGCCTTTGCTTGCGCCTGCAACTAGGCCCGCAATATCCACAAACTCAACCACTGCCGGCACGATGCGCTCAGGGCTGATGATGCCAGCCAATTGCTGCAAGCGGGGATCCGGCACTTCCACCACGCCGACATTCGGCTCAATGGTACAAAACGGATAATTTTCAGCGGCGATGCCCGCCTTGGTCAATGCATTAAAGAGTGTGGATTTGCCGACATTAGGCAAGCCGACGATGCCGCATTTCAAGCTCATTTAAGGGTTTCCATTTAGAGTGCTAAACCACAAAGTGTATGCGATTAAAAAACTTTCTCTCTTTGCTCAAAAGGCCGTGTTAATCTTGCCCCACATTCTTGGTAAATGTCACAGCGTTCGCTAGTGCGTTTTCGTTTTTAGGCCAGCGTCGCATCGACCGCATTTTTTGCATTTTTGTAGTACTTTCCCGTGCAATTATTACCATTTACTCCTTTGCAGCAGCCGCTCGGCGCTGCAGCACACACCAGCACCAACCGTTTTGTGCGCTTCGCTTTTTGGCTGCTCGCCCTGTTTTTCTGCTTTGTGCAAAGCGCACAAGCAATCAGCGACTGGCCCGTGACGGATATGCAGCCCCCTTCCGTAGGCGTGGAGAGTTTGCAAGCGGGCTATTGGATAGACCCGACGGGCAAAAGCACCATCGACGAGGTGATTGAGCGCAAAGACTTCCGCGCACTCGATCAACGCAAAACTTTCAAGCTAGGTAACGACAAGGCCATTTGGGTCCGCATGCGCTTGCGCGCTCCCGCCGATGCCGTCGCCTATTTGGCTGGTGATGCTGGAACCACTGCGCAACAAGCTTGGGTATTAGAGATGCCCATGCCGCTGCTCGACGATGTGCAGCTATTTCACTTCGATGCCGCAAGCGAGTTGCAGCCCATTCAAGTAGCGGGCGATCATTTAGACAACCAATTCTGGACGCGCCCCTCCAACCACCCCACCTTCACTATCGAGATGCGGGCGGGCGAAACCCATGATGTTTGGTTGCGGGTGAAAAACCCCATCGTCATGCAAATGCCGATTTTGCTCAAAACCGACTCGCGCTATATGCAAGATGCGCGTGCCGATTTTTTCCTCATGGGCCTGCTCTTGGGCAGCATGTTGTTCGTATTGCTCTATGTCCTCGTCATGACCGTTGTCTTTAAAGACTTCTTGCATGGCGTCTTTGGCATGTATTTATGGACCTCGTTTTCGCTGATGCTCTCTTACTCAGGCATAGGTGGCAACTTGCTCTGGAGCAAACACGCCGCCTGGGTCGACTTGTCCACTGGCGTTTGGCAGTTGTGCAGCAGCGCCTTCGCTGTCGCCTTCATCTGGCTGCTCTTGCAAGCACGGCAGCGCTCGCCGCGTTGGTCAAAATTCATGGTCGGCGTGTTTGCCTTGCATTGGTTCAGTCTGCTCTTTTATTTCTTTGTGGATCGCTCAAATATAGGCGCAATGTTGCTCCACTCTTGCGTTCTTCTCGCAGCTATCGCCAATGTGGGCATGGGCTTCATTGCTTGGCGTCGGGGCGACAGAATTAGCTGGTGGGTACTGTTGTACTACGCGGCTGTTTTCAGCTGGCTCATCTACACCGTTGCCGCCATGTCGGGCGCAATCAATGTCTTCTGGTACCAACAATACCCCGTCTTCATACTCACAGCGCTGGTCTTTCCACTCTTCTTGACCGCGCTCAACTTCAAAATGCGCCATGCCTTATCGATAGAAATTCGAGCCCAAGGCATCCGTTCGCACGACGCACTAACAGGCGCGCTGAACGAGCCTTTCTTGATGGACCGCATGCGCCAAATGTTCGATTCACCGCGTAAACGACGCGAGTCAGCGGTGGTCTTGATCGACGTCAGCAACCTGCCCTACTTGCGCGAGCGCTATGCACAAGAGGTAGTAGAGCAAACGCTGCTGCGCGCCGTCATCAAAATCAAACGCGTCTTTGGCGAGGTGGAATCCATCGGCCGCATAGGCGAGAATCAAATGGCGCTTTTGGTCGAGAACACCAGCCGCGACCGCATTAACAAACTCGCGGTCGAGTTGATTGCATCGGGCTTGATGCCGCCGAAAAACCTCAAGCAAGAAATCACCATCATCTTCCACTTCGCCATTGCCCTGCTCGACGACTACACCGGCAGTGCCGACGACCTGCTACCCGCCTTGCAAGACATCTGCAAAAAAATGTCGCCGCGCACGCAGCGCCCCATCCGCTACTTAGAAATCAATGCCACACCGCGCTCCGGTTTAGGCAGCGCAGCAGACGGTGGCGAATCCGTGCTCTCGCGTTTAGACGAGCCTGGCAGTCAGCAGCCCAGCACACACCAGTCCGCACTCAGCGGTGTACCAACATCGGGCGGGCAAACGACTTTGGGCGGTGGCTCTAGCTCTTTCTAAAGAGCTGGACTTATGCAAGCCAAGCTATTGAATCAATAGCTACTCAGGCAGTTCTGACGGCTTTAAATGCCAATTTCATCTTAAAAATGCCTCAATTAAATGCTTGAACAGTGCTCTAGGTCTAGTTTGACCCGAGCAGCGCAAGCGTTTGCAGCGCGGCCGTCGTCGTTGGATGCACCGTTTAAAAACAAAAACCACTGGTGACAGTGGCTTTTTGTTGGTGCGAGGCAAACCCGATTAGAGGTTCGCTATGCGTTTGCCGATTTTGCGGCCTTCGCGAATGGCGTAGTTGGTGCCGCGGTCTTCGGGGTAAATCTGCGCCATCGAGCAGATGTGGAAGCCAGCTACGGGGCCGTCTTCGCTCGGGATCAAGCTGCCGTAATGCTTTTCAACCACAGGCTGCGACCAGCGCGCGCGCCACAGGTGGTGCGCCAGCACCCAAGAGCGCTCCATCGTGGGGAACATCTTTTGCATATAGGGCATGGCATAGGCCAAGAACTCGTCGGCGTCCATCGCGTACAGCGCATCGGTGTGCGGCAGATACTTAGACAGGTAGACGATGTGGCAGCCGCCATAGGTCTCAGGGCGCTCAAAATTGGTGTGCTCAATCACGCCAACAAAGGGGAAGCTCGGTTCGTTGACATTGAGCCAATAGGTTTTAGACAGCGGGCGGTCTAGTTCTAGCACCAAGCAAGTGTTGCCGATGTATTGGATGCGGTTGAGCTCGTCCAAATAACTTTGGCTGGCCCAGCTTTTGATCATGTCAGCAATGAGCGGCAGCGCCGTGGTGCAGATGACGCGCTGCGAGGTGACGGTGCCGTTGGGCGTTTCGACCAACCAGTTTTTGTCGACCTTGCGGATGGAAGACACGGGCGAGTTGAGCGAAATCACGCCGCCGAGTTCGCGGATTTTGACGGCGAGTGCGTCGGCCAGCGAGACAAAGCCGCCTTTGAAGTAGGCCAAGCGCTCTTCGCCGCCTTTGCC
>CAZUUN010000084.1:0-6708 GCA_964622735.1 uncultured Burkholderiaceae bacterium
CGCTAGGGCCGCGCAAATCTTGCACTTTGGCCACCGTTGGCAGCGCGGCGCAAGCCGCGGGCAAGCCTGCTAATAACTGCTGGGCCAAAGCTTGCGCCTGCGCGCGCGTGACGGCGCCCACCATGCTGATGCGCGCATGGCAAGGCGCAAAGCTGCTGGCGTGCAAGCGGCGCATGTCGGCCACTTCGATCTGCGCCAAGCTTTGCGGCGTGCTGACCGCGCCATAGGGGTGCGAGCCAAACACGGCCTTGGCAAAGGCTTTGTCGGCAAGCACATCGGGCCGCGTGTCGGCTTCGCGCAGCGCGGCTACGCCCTTGGCGCGCTCGCGCTGCCACACGGCAGGGGGCAGGCTGGGCTGGGCGATTTGTCGCGCCAAGAGTGCGATGGCGGGTTGCAGCAATTCGGGCCGCGTCAAACTGCGCAGGCTGATGCTCATGCGGTCTTGGTCTACGCCCACGCCCACCTGCGCGGCGAGGTCGGCCCAGCGGTCGGCTAATTCGTTTTCGCCCAGGGCGGCAGCGCCCGGCTGTGCAGCCACGCCTTTGTTTAGCATGGCGGCCAGCGCTGCGGCAAGGCCTGCTTGGGCTGCGGGGTCGCGGCGCGAACCAGCATCAAAATCAATGCGCACATCCAGCATGGGCAGGTTGTGCGTTTCGATCAAGTACACGGGCGCACCGCCCGCGCTTTGCCACTGTTGCAGCGGCAGCGCGGCCCATGCAGCGGTTTGCAAGCCAAGAGCCGCGAGGCCAATAGCCATCCATTTGTTCAACATATGCCGACTTCCATTGCTATGTTTTTGCTAGCTGCTCAGGCAGTCTTTTAGTGCCAAAGCGCGTAAATTTACTCGAAATATTTTGTATACTATCCCGATCCGTGCATTTTGCATGATTTGCCGCAGTGCGCCAGCGTACAGAGTCACTCTGCGCCCCGCGCCGCTGCGTAAAATACGCTGCAATTAGCCCACACAGTCATTGTTATTCAAATCGAAGGGAAAGAACCATGCTCGTCTCTATGCGCCAACTGCTGGACCACGCCGCCGAAAACGGCTACGGCATTCCAGCATTCAATGTCAATAATTTGGAGCAAGTGCAAGCCGTGATGGCAGCGGCTGACGAAGTCGGCGCGCCAGTGATTTTGCAAGCCTCAGCGGGTGCGCGCAAATACGCGGGCGAGTCTTTCATCAAGCATTTGATTCAAGCGGCCGTTGAAGCCTATCCGCACATTCCTTTGGTCATGCACCAAGACCACGGCACCTCGCCCGCGATTTGCCAAGGCGCGATTGATCTGGGCTTTGGCTCGGTGATGATGGACGGCTCGCTCAAAGAAGACGGCAAAACACCAGCCGACTTTGAATACAACACCAGCGTGACGCGCAAGGTGGTCGAGATGGCGCACAAAGTGGGCGTGACAGTTGAAGGCGAGCTCGGTTGCTTAGGCAGCCTAGAAACCGGCGAAGCGGGCGAAGAAGACGGCGTGGGCGCTGTCGGCAAACTCGACCACAGCCAAATGCTGACCGACCCGGAAGAAGCGGCCGAATTCGTGCGCGCCACGCAACTCGACGCGTTGGCGATTGCCATTGGCACCAGCCACGGCGCATATAAATTCAGCCGCAAGCCCACGGGCGATATTTTGGCGATTCAGCGCGTGAAAGAAATCCATGCGCGCATTCCAAATACGCATTTGGTCATGCACGGCTCGTCTAGCGTACCGGCTGATTTGCTCGCCATCATCAACCAGTACGGCGGTCAGATGAAAGAGACTTATGGCGTGCCGGTCGAAGAAATCCAAGAAGCAATCAAGTTCGGCGTGCGCAAAATCAACATCGACACCGACATCCGTTTGGCGATGACGGGCGCGGTGCGCAAGTTCTTGGCTGAGAACCCTGAAAAGTTTGATGCCCGCGAATGGCTCAAGCCCGCACGCGAAGCGGCTAAAGCGATTTGCAAACAACGCTACGAGCAGTTTGGTTGCAGCGGCCAAGGCGCGAAAATCAAGCCCATCAGCATGGTGGACATGGCTGCGGCTTACGCCCAAGGCAAATTGGCACAAGTGGTGGCTTAAAGCTACCCGCAGCTGCATAATGGAAAGCGTCGCAAGGCGCTTTTTTTATGGGAGGCTCACCAGATGAATCTACGCACCACTACTTTTGCACGGATCGCCGCCGCCGCATTGCTCGCGCTGCTGGCCGCTTGCAACCACACACCCAGCAAGGCCGTAGCGACTGAGCGCGCGCAGATTTACATCATTCGCGATGCGGCATCGCCCGCTGCCGCACCCGTTTACATCAGTCTGAATGGCGTGAACAAGAGCACGCTAGAGGCGGGTCGCCACTATGTGCTGGATGTACCGGCGCTGGAGTTCTACGACATCGGCGTACACGCGGCGAACCAAGAGCATTTGCGCCTGCGCACACAAAGCGCGCAGCAGCATTACTTTCGTGCCAAGGTAGCAGACAGTGCTGCGGGTGCGCAAGTGCGGCTAGAGGCGATCAGCCCCACTGAAGCAGCGGCGAGTTTGGCGCACAGCAAGGCTGCGCCTTAAAACCCGCTTGGGGCTTGCAAGAGCAAGCCCTCATGCAGCCACTGCGCTTGCAGCGCATGGCTGCTGCTTTGCACAGCGCTTAAATCTTGCCCCAAGACTTGCGCCAGCGTTTTTTGAGCTGCCAGCCAATCGCAACCATTGCTTTGCAAAAACACCAAGAGCTGCATGGCCGCTGGCGTAAGCACACTAAAGCGCACCCGCAGCTCTGCATTGCGATACAGCGCGACAAAGGTACTTTCAGGCGCTTTTGGAATATGCGTTTTGCTGATGGTGTGCACCGGCCAAGCGTAGCCCGCTAATTGCACACTAGGATTCAAAGCCCAGCCTTGCGCGCCAAACTGCGCGGGCGCATCAGTAGCGGTGTCGACCGCCAGCTCTAAATACTCGTAATGCAGCAGCTCTAAAAACCACGGCTCTAAGGCGTCAGGCCGCGCCTGCCAAAAGGCGACAAACTGCTGCGGGATTTCGTAAAAATAAGGCGAGGCATTGCTCGCCTGTGCAAAAAATTGCGTGATCAAAGCCTGCCACTGCGCCACTGGCAACAAGCTGCGCGCCACCGGAAAGCACTGGTGCATAAAGCCGCTGATGTTGTTGTGGAGCAATTGCGCGTAGTGCTGCATGCGCTGGGGCGCTGTGCCCGCAGGCAGGGCTGCGGGTGTGGGCGCCCGCAAGTAAGCCGCCCAAGCCGCTTGCGTATGCGCCAGAGAACTCGGTACGGGAAATAAAGCGGCACTCATGGCCGCGCTCCTGCTGCTGTGGGCTTAATGGCCTCTGCTTGCAATTGGGCAATCTGCGCCACTTCATCTAAGAGCGTTTGCAGTGGCGGAAATTGCGTGTCGCGCTCTAAACAAGTGGGCAGCGCTTGCGCGTTGATGCCGCGCTGCGCAAGAGCAGCATAAGTGTGGCGCAGCAATTGCCACACGGGGTCTATGACGGCCGCGCCGTGGGTGTCGAGCAGCAAGCCGCTTTGCAGCGCGTCGTGCCCCGCCACATGCAAATAACAAACCTTGTGCAGCGGCAGCTGCTGCAAATAATCGTGCGCATCAAAACCGTGGTTGATGCTGTTCACATAAACATTGTTCACATCCAAGTGCAGCAAGCAATCAGCCTCTTGCACCACGGCGCTGATAAACGCTGCCTCGCTCATGTTCGCGCCCGCTGGCGCTTGGTAATAGCTGGCGTTTTCTATGCCTATGCGTTGGCCTAAAAAATCTTGCACTACGCTGATGCGCGCTGCCACATGGCGCACCGCTTCGTCGGTGCAGGGCAGCGGCAGCAAGTCGTAGAGCTGACCCTCGTGCGCGCACCAAGACAGGTGTTCGGTATACAGGCTGATGGCGTATTTTTGCATCAGCGCTTTGGTATCGCGCAGCAAGCGCATATCCAGCGCATCGCTGCCGCCCAGCGACAAAGACAAGCCATGCAGGGCAAAGGGCAAGTGCGCCGCCACCGCGTCTAAATCACGCGCAAAGCGGCCGCCCAAGTTCGCCCAGTTCTCGGGCGCTAGCTCGACAAAACGCAAACTGCCGCTATTGGCTTGCGCCAAACGCGGCAGTAAATCGGGCAAACATTCACGCCGCAGGCCTAAGCCCGCGCCCTGAATCGCCACACCTTGAGGCATGGGGTTTTAGCTCGCCTCGCCAGCGCCACAAGCGCCGTCTTTCATTTTGCCTGCGCCACATTTACCTTCACCGCATTTGCCTTCGACATCTTTGGCAGGCGCTGCTGCTGGTGCCGCGCTTGAAGCTGCCGCGGCTGGTGTCGTGGCAGAAGCGCCATGTGCGCCGCACATGCCTTCGCCGCATTTACCTTCACCGCATTTGCCTTCGGCGTTTTTGGCTTTGGCTGCAGCTGCGGCCGCACCACCACATTTACCTTCGCCGCATTTGCCTTCGGCGCATTTGTGTTCTGTTTTTGCAGCATCGGCCGTGGCGCTGCTTTGTTGGTAGCCTTGGCCGCTGGTTTTGGCAGCAATGGTGACTGGTGCAGCGCTGGCTAAACCGGCAGTCAAAGCGGCGCTTAAAAGAGTGGCGAGTGTTTTCATATTATTTATTTCTATTTAAAAAAGGATGCGCAAAATAAAAGCGCCGCAGCCTGTACAGATGCTCGCGCCGGGGCGATTCTGACACAGTTTAATCAACCCTTGCTGGCGGCTTATTACTACTTTAACTGTAGCTTCTCAGGCAGGTTTGACGGCGTTTTTAAGCGTTTTGATGCTCAAAATCAAGATCACAACAAAGCCCGCACGCGCTCGACATAAGCGGCGCCATCAGGTGGGCGGCCGTTTTGCTGGCTCTCCCACAGCATGCGGCCCAGTTCTTCCATCACCAAATGGTGGGCTTCGTGCAAATCTTTTTTCTCTATCAACTGCTCCACCGCTGCGCGTATGCCCGTGGGCTGGTCGATGCTGCATTGCTCAGAAATCGACAAGTGCATAGACAGGTGCAAAAAAGGGTTGCTGCCATCTTTGTAGTCTTTGCCCAGCGCCACTTCCACATCGGCAAAATCGCTGGCGTATTCAGGGTGTTCGCGTAGCCATTCCAGCGCCAGCGCCTCAATCGGCTGCAAGCCTTGGCTCACGGCTGCGCCGCTGGCGGATTTGGCAAACACGCCGCAAAAAAAGGCGCGCACTTCGTGTTGGGTTGGAGCGAACATGGGTCTTTAAGCCAGTTGCTCTTGCAGCACATCGGCGTAGGCGTAGAGCTGCTCGAGTATCTCAAGCTGCGCTTCTGCGCCCGTATCTTCGGCCTGCTCTTGCAGGGTTTCAATCTCTGCCAAGAATGCCTCAAAAGTGCGCGCGCCATCCAGACCCGTTTGCAAGCGCGCGGCGCAATGCGCGCGCCAAGCGGCTTGCTCTTCGGGCGCCAAGCTATCAAAGAAATTGCGCGCACGGTAGCGAAAGAACAAAGTCTCTAGGCGGTTATCTTCAAAGTTGGTGCGCGCGCTTGCCAGCGCCTCGGGGCTTAAAGCGCGCAGTTGGTCGAGCTTGCGCCTGTCATTGTTGGACAAAAAGCCGCCATACAAATCGGCATCTACATCCACAGCGTCATCACTGGATGCTGGGCGGCGGAAAACCTCGGCCCAAATCGCGCTCATATCGGGCAGGCTGCGCGCCGTTTGTGCGTACTGCAAACACTGCGCTTTGTCGATTTGCCATTTGGCGGCTTGCGCCTCGCTCAAGGTGTTAAGCGCAGCGACCACCATGGGCGATTTGTTCAGGTGCACGGTTTTAATCGGCAGGCGCTTTACGCCTTCGGGCAAGTCGTCTTGGCGTGTAAACATGCGCTGGCGTATTTCCGCCGCATTCAAGCCGGCCAATTCTTGCGGGTCGTGGCGCAAGTCCCAAGCGATGATTTCGTTTTTATTTTGTGGGTGCTGGGCCAGCGGCCACATTAAGCTACAGCAGCCCTGCTCGACGCCAAACATGCCACTGATATGTATAAAAGGCTTGGCATGGGCTTGCACCACGGGCAGGCCTAGGGTCTGTGCCACTTGGTCTTTTTTGTGCAATGCCAGGGCAAAGTCCCAGAGCTTGGGGTTCTGTTGTTTGATCAAACGCGCCAAGCCGATGGTGGCACGCACATCACTGAGCGCATCGTGCGCTTGCTCGTGCGCCAAGCCATTGGCGGCGCTCAGCAATTCCAGCTTAAAGCGCACTTGGCCATCGGCCTCGGGCCAGTTGATGCCTTCAGGCCGCAGGGCATAGCACATGCGCACGACATCCAAAATATCCCAACGGCCACAGCCGTTTTGCCACTCGCGACCATAAGGCTCGATCAAATTGCGCCAGAACAAAAAGCGCGTGAACTCGTCATCAAAACGGATGGTGTTGTAGCCCACGCCTATGGTGCCCGCCTGGCTAAAAGCGGCGTGAATTTGCCGCGCAAACTCGTGCTCAGGCAAGCCCTGCTCTAAACACTGTTGCGGCGTGATGTGGGTGATCAAACACGAGGCGGGATCGGGCAAATAATCAGGTGCTGGTTGGCACAAGATATTGATGGGCGCGCCGATTTCGTTCAAGTCGGCGTCGGTGCGGATGGCGGCGAATTGCGCCGGACGGTCGCTGCGCGCGCTGATGCCAAAGGTTTCGTAGTCGTGCCAAAGAAAAGTGTGCTGCATGGTTTTGATTGTGGCAGACTTGCGTATCTTGCTTAGCAGTCAGATTTT
>CAZUUN010000085.1:0-6687 GCA_964622735.1 uncultured Burkholderiaceae bacterium
AACTGTTCTTTGACCATTTCGCCCAAGAATTCGTGCTCAGGCAATTGTTTGGTCAGCATGTCACGATAAGCCAACTCGTCAACTTGGCGCACGCCGTGCACCAAAATGACTTGCTCGAACTTGTTGTAAGTGTCTGGGTCGCGCAGAACGCTCATGAAAGGCGCCATACCGGTGCCAGTAGAGAGCATGTACAAACGCTTGCCGGGAACCAAGTAGTCGATCAAAAGCGTGCCCGTGGGCTTGCGACCCACGATGATTTTGTCGCCCACCTGAATGTGTTGCAGCTTCGATGTCAGCGGCCCGTCTTGCACTTTGATGCTGAGGAATTCAAGGTGGTCTTCGTAGTTGGCGCTAACGATGGAGTAAGCGCGTAGCAGCGGCTTGCCTTCGGGCGTGCGCAGACCGATCATGGTGAAATGGCCATTTGAAAAGCGCAGCGCCGTGTCACGCGTGGTGGTGAAGGAGAACAGGCGATCCGTCCAGTGGTGAACGCTCAGTACGGTTTCTTCGTGAAAATTGCTCATCTGGGTGTGCTGCAAACAAAGGTTAATGGAGGTCGATGGCCTGAGCCTGAACGCATCATTTTAACAATTTATCAGCCCCTATCTGGATTTGACGGGCCTGCTTCTACAATTGGGCTTTTATCGCCTTGCTTTTGACCCATCGCAAACGGCACCGCCCCTTGCGAAAACCCCCATGTCATTCCAATCTGAAACCGCGCGCCGCCGCACTTTTGCCATCATCTCTCACCCTGACGCGGGCAAAACCACGCTGACTGAAAAGCTCTTGCTGTTTTCAGGAGCGATCCACATTGCCGGCAGCGTCAAAGCGCGCAAGGCCACGCGCCACGCCACCAGCGACTGGATGGAGATTGAGAAGCAACGCGGCATTTCGGTCGCCTCATCGGTGATGCAGATGCTGTATCGCGACAGCGTCATCAATTTGCTCGACACGCCCGGGCACAAAGACTTCTCAGAAGACACCTACCGCGTGCTGACAGCGGTGGACAGCGCCCTGATGGTGATCGATGCCGCCAACGGCGTCGAGCCCCAAACGCGCCGCCTGATTGAAGTTTGCCGCCAGCGCAACACGCCCATCATCACCTTTATCAACAAGCTAGACCGCGAAGGGCGCGACCCACTGGAGCTGCTCGACGAAGTCGAACAAGCCCTGGGCATGCCCTGCGTGCCCATGACTTGGCCTGTGGGTCAGGGCAAGTCATTTGGCGGCATCATCGATCTGCGCAAGCAGCACATGCGCTTGTTCAAGTCAGGCGCCGACAAACACGATGAAGAGGCCGACGAGATCATTCCCTTGAGCCAGCAAGCCGAGCTGGAAAAACGCTTTGGCAACGACTACATCCAAGCCTGCGAGGCGATGGAACTGGCCGCTGGGGCGACCGAAGCGTTTGACACTGAACTGTTTTTCTCCGCCAAACAAACACCGGTGTTTTTTGGCTCAGGCGTGAACAATTTTGGCGTGCAAGAAGTGCTGGATGCGTTGGTTGACTTGGCGCCGCCACCGGGCGAGCGCTTGTCGACCAACAAGGACGGCAGCCACACCGTGGTACTGCCAGACAGCAGCGCCTTCAGTGGCGTGGTCTTCAAGGTGCAAGCGAATATGGACCCCTCGCACCGCGACCGCATTGCCTTTGTGCGCGTGTGCTCAGGCAAATTCGAGGCGGGCATGAAGCTGCGCGTGCAGCGCACTGGCAAAGAGCTACGCCCGACCTCCGTCGTCACCTTTATGTCGCAGCGGCGCGAGGCCGTGTCTGAAGCCTATGCGGGCGACATCATCGGCTTTACCACCCACGGCGGCGTGCAGTTGGGCGACAGCATCACGGCGGGCCTGCCCGAGCAAAAAGACATTCAGTACACCGGCTTGCCTTTCTTTGCGCCCGAGTTGTTCCAAACCGTCGAACTCGCCGACCCGCTCAAATCCAAACAGTTGCAAGCGGGCCTGCAGCAGTTGGGCGAAGAAGGTGCGATTCAGGTCTTCCGCCCCGCTGCGGGTGGCAGCATGCTGCTGGGCGCCATTGGCCAGTTGCAGTTTGAAGTGGTGCAACACCGCTTGCTGGCCGAATACGGCGTTAAGTGCCGCTTGGGCGCCAGCAACTTTGTTGGGGCGCGCTGGGTCAGCGCCGCCACGTCTGAGGAGCTGCGCAAATTCATGGATCGCAACGCGCTCAAACTCGCTTACGATGGCGTGAACGCGCTGGCTTATCTGCTGACCTCGCCCTATGACCTGCGTTTGACGCAAGAGCGCCACCCCGAGATTGAGTTCCACGCCCTGCGTGAGCATGCGGGTCTTGAATTGCAGAAGAGCTAACACTACTGTTTTTATAGCTACCTAGGCAAGTTTGACGGCCTAAAAGGCCAATTTCATTCATAAAATGGATGCTAAATGTCACTTAGCGGCACTATTCAGGCTTTTTTAGGCCACGCGTGGCTGCAACAGCTCGACTGGGCGCTGATCGACAGCAAGCAAATCATCTTGCTCGTCGCCACGCCCCTGTTCTTTCTGGCAGTCTTGTTCGAATGGCTCTATCTGCGCCACAAGGGCCAGGCGCAAAGTTACACGCGGGCGCGGCTGCTGACCAACATCAACCTGGGCAGCAGCTACCAAGTGTTTGAGCTTCTCATCCACGCGGCCATTTTGATGAGCGCCATGCAGTGGTTTTACGCGCACCGCATCTTCAATGTCACGCTCAGCGCCTGGACGCTGCTGCCGCTGTTCGTGCTGCAAGAGTTTTGCTACTACTGCTTTCACCGCGCCAGCCATCGCGTGCGCTGGTTTTGGTGTGCGCATGTGGTGCACCACTCAGACGAAGACCTGAATTTGAGCACGGCGGCACGCCAAAGCATGTTGTATTCGCTCACGGGTTATTGGCTGTTCTTTATGCCGCTGGTGCTCTTGGGCCTCACGCCACACCAGGCTATGGCGCTCTACGCCGCCAACTTGTTTTATCAGTTCTTTGTGCACACGCAAACCATCACCAAACTGCCGGCTTGGTTTGAATACATCTTCGTCACGCCCAGCGGCCACCGCGTACACCACGGACGCAATCCGCAGTACATCGATAAAAACTATGGCGGCGTGCTGATTATTTTTGACCGCCTGTTTGGCACTTATGCGCCCGAGCAAGAACCAGTGGATTACGGCATCGTCAACCCCATCCACAGCCACAATATTTGGAGGCTGAACACCCACGAATTCAGCGCCATGCTGCGCGATATCCGCCAAGCGGGATCACTCTGGCAAAGGCTGCAACACCTGTGGCGGCCACCCGAATGGCGCCGTCCTTGATGATAACCACCCAATAAAAAAACCGCACGAATGCGGTTTTTTATTGGGGCACACAAAGCGCTTATTTCGGAATGTCTTTGAAAGCCAAGTCTTTGTCAAAAGCAGGCTCAGCTGGCAAGCCCAAAACGCGCTCGCCCACATTGTTTTTCACGATTTCGTCGGTGCCGCCTGCAATGCGCATACCGGCCGCGCCGTACCACAAACGCTCGACCCACTCCCACTCTTCGCCGTGTTCTTTAGACGAAAGGACGCCCTGCTCGCCCTTCAAGTCGATGGCGAAGTAGCCAAAGTCTTGCAGCGTGCGCGCGATGATGAGCTTGGCCACTTGCAACTCAGCGCCCGGCTGTTTGCCTTTGCTGATGGCCGTTAAGCCGCGGGAAAGCATGAGCGACAAGCCCTGTTCGTTCAAATACAAATCCACCCACTTCTCGCGCAAACGGCCATCTTCGATCGCTGGTTTGCCGTAGAAGTTGTTTTGCGTGAGGAAGTTGGCAACCGTTTTCCACAGGTCTTTGGGCATGACGCCGCCGATCGACATGCGCTCGCTCATGATGCCGGTCAAGGTGACTTTCCAGCCGCCATCAACCTCGCCCACGCGCTGACTGTCAGGCACAAACACATCGTTCAAAAACACTTCATTGAATTCGGCTTCGCCATTGGCTTGGCGGATCGGGCGGATCTCAATGCCCGGCGTTTTCATGTCGAAGTAGAAAGTGGTCAAGCCTTTGAATTTGCTGGCATCGGGGTTGGTGCGCGCCAACACCAAGCCGTAATCGGCGTATTGCGCCAAAGTCGTCCATACTTTTTGGCCGTTGATGAGCCAGCCCTCAACGCCGTCACGCGTGGTGCGCTCGGCTTTGGTGCGCACCATGCCAAGGTCTGAGCCGGCATTCGGCTCAGACAACAATTGGCACCACAGTTCTTTGCCCGAAAGCGCACCCATCATGTGCTTCATGCGGGTCTCGTTGCTACCATGCGCCATCACCGATGGGATGACCATGCCGAGCGAGACATTAAAGAAACCCGCCGGAATGTTGAAGTTGCCTTCTTCTTGGCGATAAATCACCTCTTGCATAGGCGCGCCACCACGACCACCAGCCATTTTGGGCCAAGTGATGGCGGCATAGCCACCTTTCATTTTGGTCGACTGCCATTTGCGGGCTGCTGCTACGCGCTCAGCTTGCGTTAGTTCGCGGCCAAAAGCTTCATTCGCGCTTTTCTTGCGTGTGGCCACACTCTCAAGCCAGGTACGCACCTCTTGGCGGAAAGCTGCGTCTTCGGGGGTATCGTTGAAATCCATGTATTGCTCCAAATTCTGTGTGCGCTTTTGCGCGACTGCTTAGGCGGCTTTTTTAAATTCTTTTTCTAGCTCTTTGGCCAGCACTTCGCGCCACTCGTGCACGCTGCCGAGCATGACGCCGAGTTGGCGTGCGCGTTTGTAGAACAACTGGCAATCCACTTCCCAAGTAAAGCCCATGCCGCCATGCGCTTGCATCGACTCTTGCGCGGCAAAAGTGAAGGCTTGTGAGGCACTCACGCGCGCGCCCGCAGCAGCTTTAGCCAACTCAGGTGCGTTACTGCTCAAGGCCCAAGCGCCGTAATAGCAATGCGCGCGCGCCAATTGGTTTTGCGTAAAGATGTCAGCCAATTTGTGCTTGATGCCTTGGTAAACGCCGATGGGTTTGCCAAAGGCTTTGCGCTCACGCGCATAAGCGGCGGCAATCTCTAGCGCCATGTCAGCGCCGCCAACTTGTTCAAACGCGATCAGCACTGCTGCGCGGTAACGCACTTGTTGCAGCACATCGAGTGCATCCGCACATTGGTCAAGTGCCGTCGCTGGTGTGGCCGTGAAGGTCAAAGCCGCGTAAGGGCGCGAGTTGTCAATGCAGTCGAGTGTGCGGCGGGCAACGCTGGCATCCAAATCAGCCACAACAAACACGGCTTTGCCGCTGCTGTCTTTGGCCAACACCACTGCAAATTGTGCAATCGCGCCATCGCTGACCAAAGCAGCGGTCCCGTTCAGGGCTTTGCCATCAAACACGGGCAAGTTAGCGATTGCATTGGCGCCTTGTGTCTCATCCAAGGGCGCAGCCAGCGTGGCGATGGTGCCAGTGGCTACGCGTGAGAGCCAAATTTTTTGTTGCGCTTCAGAGCTGCCCAGCAACATAGCTTGCGTTGCCAAGTAGAGGCTGGAGATCACCGGCACACACGCATTTTGACGACCGATTTCTTCGGCTACTACGCACAATTCGAGCGCGCCCATACCGTGGCCGCCGCAGCTTTCTGGCAGCATCAAAGCGGTCACGCCCATATCGGCCAAACCTTGCCAAACGGCAGCGCTATACGGCTTTTTCGCATCGATATTTTCACGCGCCATCGCTACAGGCGATTCGTTCACGAGAAATTTGCGCACAGCGTCGCGCAATTCGTTTTGTTCGTCGGTAAAGTCTAAGTTCATGGCTACCTTTGGCTGATGATTCTCGCCTCTGCACATTTGCGCAAACGCAGCGCCGCAGAGGATAAAGCGTCATTTTAGCAGCGCGACACAGGCGCACACGCTGCGTTTGGACTAAGAGGAGAACGAGCTGCGAGGCTAGGCGGCAAGCGCCCGCTCACATACGCTGGACGCGCGCGACCATTTCTTTGGCGAAATCGACAAAAGCGCGACTGCCTTTGGCCGCTGGGTCAAAAATGACGCCGGGCAGCCCATAGCTGGGCGCTTCGGCCAGTCGCACATTGCGCGGAATGATGGCATTGAAGACTTTGTCGCCGAAGTGGTCTTTCAGCTGGTCACTGACTTGCTGCTGCAAGGTGATGCGCGGGTCAAACATGACGCGCAGCAAACCGATGATTTGCAAATCGGGGTTCAAATTGGCATGCACTTGCTTGATGGTGTTGACCAAGTCGGTCAAGCCCTCAAGCGCAAAATATTCACACTGCATAGGCACGACCACGCCGTGGGCGCTGCACAAGCCGTTAAGCGTGAGCATAGACAGCGAGGGCGGGCAATCGATCAAGACAAAGTCGTAATCCTGCGCCACTAGTGCCAAGGCGTTCCGCAAGCGATTTTCGCGCTCGTCTTCATCTACCAGCTCCACCTCGGCGCCCGCCAGATCGCGACTCGCGCCCAGCACATCGTAGCCGCAGGCCTCAGCACTCACGCGCGCTTGGGCGATGGTTTGCTCTTGCAACAAGACCTGATAAACCGAGCCTTGCAGCTTGCGCTTATCAATGCCGCTGCCCATGGTGGCGTTGCCTTGCGGGTCTAGGTCAACCAGCAAAACCCGCTGGCCAATTTGGGCCAAGCCGGCCGCCAAATTGACGCAGGTGGTGGTTTTGCCCACCCCACCTTTTTGGTTCGCAACGCAGAATATTTTCATG
>CAZUUN010000086.1:0-3760 GCA_964622735.1 uncultured Burkholderiaceae bacterium
CGAGATTGCCTCCATCATTGCGTGGATCGCGGGCACTGAGAGCGGTTACTCGACAGGCGCCGACTTCTCGGTCAACGGCGGCTTGCACATGGGCTAAACAGCCTAAAGCGGTCAGCAAAAAACCACGCTCTTGCAGCGTGGTTTTTTTATATCTGCGCTGCCAAGCAAGCGGCCTAGTGTTGCAACTGCTGCCAGACTTTGTCTAGTCGCTTGATGCTGACGGGTTGCGGCGTGCGCAGCTCTTGCGCAAAGAAGCTCACGCGCAGCTCTTCCAGCAGCCAGCGCAGCTCATCCAAGCGCGCATCGTGCTGGCCCTTGCGCTCGGCCAAGAGCCGCAAATAACGCTGTTCTTGCGGTTTGAGTTCTGCCATTTTTTGCGCATCGCGTTCGCTGTCACTGCGGATCTTGTCTAGGCGCAAAGTAATCGCTTTGAGGTAGCGCGGTAAATGCGCCAGATTGCTCCAAGGTGTGGCCGAGATAAAGTTTTTTGGCATCAATCGTTGCAACTGTTGCAGCGCATCGGCCTGCGCCGCCGCGTGGTTGCGGGCGTCTTTCACTTTGCGGGCTGCTGCTGCATATTCAGTTAAAACCGTGCCCGCCAAGCGCGCCACTTCTTGCGCAATCAGGGTTAAGCGGCTGCGGCCTTCGGCCAAACGGGTTTCAAAATCGGCTTTGTTCTGCGGCAAAGGCTCTTGCAAAAAAGCACGCCCCAGTGCTGTTTGAATAATCTGCCCGCGCAACTCATCTTGCGTGCCCAGCGGCATATAGGCCACCGCCATTTTTTGCAGATCAGGAATGTTTTTTTCGAGGTACTTCAGCGCGTCGCGCAGGTGCAGTGCAAACAAACGCAGCAGACCCAAACGGTGCTTGCTGTGCGCCAAATCGGGCTCGTCAAAAACCTCGATGCGCACGCCATCGCCGCTGTCTATGAGGGCCGGAAAGCCGATCAGGCTTTGCTTTTGCGCACCGCTGCCGCGCGTGATCTCCATCAGCTCAGGCAACTCGCCAAAGTCCCAGGCCGTGTATTTCACAGCATGTTCTAGCGCCGAATTCACTACTAAATTACTAGCTGCTGAGGCAGGTTCGACGGCCTTAGAGGCACTTTTCGTACTTAAATCTGGTGTATTTGACTCATTCTTGGTGCCTGCAGCCGTGCGCAAGACCGCCAGCGCCTGAAACGCGCCGCGCGCTTGCACACTCAGCTCGGCTTTAAGCGCCGCCAAATTGCGACCCGCACCCAGCTGTCGTTCGCCCTCCATGATGCGGTAGTGCAGCAGGTGGTGCATGCTCAGCATATCGGCTTTAAAGTCGGTCTGCTTGATCTCTAGCCCCGTCTTGTCTTTGCACAGTTTGCACAGCGCGCTGATCAGGTTGCCGTGGCCAAACAGTGCGGGCGTGCACAACTGCTGGCTCAACTCCTCAGCCGTTTGCGGCAGCGGCACCAAGCGCGAGCGGGGTCTTTGCGGCAGACTTTTTAACAGCGCTTGCACCTTGTCTTTGAGCATGCCCGGCACCAGCCAATCGCCACGCTCGTCTTGCACTTGGTTCAGCGCAAACAGCGGCACTTCCACCGTCAAACCGTCGCGCACATGACCAGGGTCATGCAAATAGCTGGCTTTGCAATCCACGCCGCCTAAGCGAATGAGCTTAGGGAAAGCGTCGCTGGTGATGCCCGCGGCCTCGTGGCGCATCAACTCATCGCGGCTAAATTGCAGTATTTTTGGGTTCTCTTTGCCTGCAGTTTTCAGCCAAGTGGCCAGTGCGGTCGGGTTGCTGATGTCAGCCGGAATTTGCTTGTCGTAAAAATCAAAAATCAGCGCATCATCCACCAGTACATCTTGGCGACGCGATTTGTGCTCAAGCGCCTCAACTTGGCGCAGCACTTTTTGGTTCAGCGCAATAAAGGGCAAGCGCCCCAGCCACTCGGGGCCAAAGGCGGCGGGCATCAGCCCTTCACGAATAAAGATCTCACGCGCTTCTTGCGGCGCAAAGCGTTCGTACTGCACGCGCCGCCCTGAGTAGACAAGCAAGCCGTAAAGCGTGGCGCGCTCATTCGCCACCACGCTGCTGTTTTTTTGCTCCCAATGCGGGTCTAGCACTTGCTTGCGCAGCAAATGACCGCCGACTTCTTCCAGCCACTGCGGCTCGATATTCGCAATGCCACGGCCAAACAAGCGCGAGGTTTCAACCAAGTCGGCGCAGACGATCCAGCGACCCGGTTTTTTCTTCAAACGCGCGCCGGGGTGTGGGTGAAACTTGATCCCGCGCGCGCCCAAATAGCCGTCTTCGTTCTCTAGCTTGAAGCCGATATTGCCCAGCAAACCCGCGAGCAAACTCAAATGCAGTTGCTCGTAATTGGCGCCTTGCGTGTTCAACTGCCATTTGTGTTCGGCAACTGCAGTGTGCAGTTGCGTGTGCACATCGCGCCATTCGCGCACGCGCCGCACATTGATGAAGTTTTGCCGCAGCAGCGCTTCCCATTGGCGGTTTGAGAGCTTGTGGCTGGCATCCTCATCTTGAGCTGACTGCTGGTTTTTTTCTTGCCCTTTGCTATTTGATTTTTTCGCGCCGCCGCGACTCGCTTCCAGCCAATCCCACAGACGCAGCCAACTGGCGAATTCACTCTTGTCTTCGTCAAACTGGCGGTGCGCTTGATCGGCTTGCTGCTGAGCCTGGGGCGGGCGCTCGCGTGCATCGGGCACTGAAAGGGCGGCGGCAATGATGAGCATTTCGCGCAGCGCGCCGCGCTTGCGCGCTTCTAAAATCATGCGGCCCAAGCGCGGGTCGAGCGGCAGTTTGGCCAATTCGTGGCCGGCTTGCGTCAGCCTTTGCTCGGTATCTACTGCGCCTAGCTCGGCCAATAAATCCCAACCATCGCTGATGGCTTTGCTAGGCGGCTTCTCGATAAAGGGAAAGTCCTCGACTTTGCCCAGACGCAGCGACATCATGCGCAAAATAACCGCAGCCAAAGAGGATCGCAAAATTTCTGGGTCGGTAAAAGCCGGGCGCTGCAAAAAGTCGGCCTCGGCATAAAGCCGCAAGCACACGCCATCGGCCACACGGCCACAACGCCCCGCACGCTGGCGCGCTGCCGCTTGGCTGATGGGTTCGAGCAGCAGTTGCTCAATCTTGCGGCGGTAGCTGTAGCGTTTGACGCGGGCGCTGCCCACATCAATCACATAGCGGATACCGGGCACGGTGAGCGAGGTCTCAGCCACATTCGTCGCCAGCACGATGCGGCGCTGACCATTGAGTTTGAACACGCGCTCTTGTTCAGCCTGCGACAGCCGTGCATAAAGCGGCAGTACCTCGGCGTTGCGCAGCACCACCGAGTGCGATAAATGCCCGCGCAAATGCTGGGCGACATCGCGGATCTCGCGCTCGCCCGGCAAAAAAATCAAAATATCGCCTTGTTGCGAAGGGTTTTGCCAAAGCTCATCGACGCCATCGGCGATGGCCTCGTTCAGACCGTAGTCTTTGCTCTCTTCAAACGGGCGATAGCGCTGTTCGACCGGAAACATGCGACCCGAAACCGTGATGACGGGCGCGAGGACGCCTTTGCGATCCGCGAAATGCTGGGCAAAGCGATCAGCATCAATAGTGGCTGAGGTGACGATGACTTTCAAGTCTGGGCGTTTGGGCAAAATTTGCTTGATATAACCGAGCAAAAAATCAATGTTCAAGCTGCGCTCGTGGGCCTCGTCAATGATCAAAGTGTCATACGCCTTGAGCAGCGGATCGGTTTGCGTTTCGGCCAGCA
>CAZUUN010000086.1:3860-6674 GCA_964622735.1 uncultured Burkholderiaceae bacterium
ATGATCAAAGTGTCATACGCCTTGAGCAGCGGATCGGTTTGCGTTTCGGCCAGCAAAATCCCGTCCGTCATCAGCTTGATCGCCGCTTGTGGCTGCATGCGGTCGCTAAAGCGCACTTTGTAGCCCACGATCTCACCCAAGTTCGAATTCAACTCTTGCGCAATGCGCTGCGCGACCGAGGTGGCCGCTATGCGCCGCGGTTGGGTGTGGCCGATGAGTTTTCTTTTTTGCCCCTCGCGCTGGGCTGCGCGCCCCAAGTGCAGGGCAATTTTTGGCAGTTGGGTGGTTTTGCCCGAGCCGGTCTCGCCGCACACAATGATGACTTGGTGCGCTTGCAGGGCCGCTTCAATCTCAGCGCGGCGTGCGCTTACGGGTAAATCAGGCGGAAAAGAAATGGCAAGCATGCGGCAATAAAAGGGGCAAGAAAGCAGACAAGGCGGCACCAGCAGCCAACAGCTACTCGGAATTTTAGGGCAGGGTGAGTTAGTGGCGTGCGGCGGCCACTTAGCCGTTTAGGCTGGCGGCAGCACGCTGGCGGCTGCGGCTTGGGTTTGCGCGGCGCGATAGGCGTCTAACTTGGCACGCAGGGCGCTGTCGTTGGTGGCCAATAGCGCCACGGCAAACAGCGCCGCGTTGGCCGCGCCAGCCGCGCCTATGGCAAAAGTCGCCACCGGTATGCCTTTGGGCATTTGCACGATGCTGTGCAGCGAATCCACGCCTTGCAAGTGTTTGCTTGCGACCGGCACGCCCAGTACGGGTACCGTGGTTTTTGCCGCCAACATGCCGGGCAAGTGGGCAGCGCCGCCCGCGCCTGCAATGATGGCGCACAGGCCGCGCGTGGCGGCCGTTTCGGCGTAGGCAAACATGGCGTCAGGCATGCGGTGGGCTGAGACTACTTTTGCCTCATGCGCAATGCCAAATTCGGTCAAGATTTGCACCGCGTGTTGCATGGTCTCCCAATCGCTAGAAGAGCCCATAACCACGCCGACTTGAAGATTGCTGCTCATAGACCGCTGCCTGTTTGTTTAGAGGAAAAGGAGTGATTCTAATGAATACACGCACAAAACCCTAGGCCGGCCTGCCAGAAGCACCGAGTAAGCTGCAGCCTGGCCTGCATCGCGCTATGATGAATCATGCTTGCGCGGTGCGCAGACCAATTTTTATTTGAAAGATAAAGCATGACAAAAAAACGACTTTTGCTTCTTGCCCTCTCCGCTGTCGCCACTGCGGCGTGGGCCGCCAGTGCGCCCTCCGCAGCGCCAGCGCCGCTGACCAAACCCGTAGTGAACTCGGCAGTTGCGACCCTAGTCGCGGTGAATGACGACGCACCCGATGTTTTGATTCGCACGCTCTCGACCGATGTCTTGGCGCGGATCAAGGCGGATGCCGCGATGCAGGCGGGCGATATGGCCAAAATTTCAGCGCTGGTGGATCAAACCATCATGCCTTATGTGAATTTTCAGCGCATGACGGCCAGCGCCGTTGGCCGTCCTTGGCGCACAGCCACGCCTGCGCAGCAAAAGCAAATTCAAGACGAATTCAAGACTTTGCTGCTGCGCACCTATGCTGGCGCCTTGAGCCAAGTACGCAATCAAACCGTAGATGTGAAGCGCTTGCGCGCCGCGCCAACGGACAAAGAAGTCACAGTCAAATCCGAGCTAAAAAGCAGCGGCAACTCGCCCGTTAGCCTCGACTACCGCCTAGAGAAAACGGCTGAAGGCTGGCGCGTGTACGACATGAATGTGATGGGCGTTTGGTTGATTGAAACCTACCGCGCCGACTTTGCCAGCGCGGTCAATGCGGGTGGCATCGACAACCTCATCGCCAAATTGTCCGAGCGCAACAAAAGCAACGCCAATACCAGCGCTAATACCGCCGCAAAAGCCAAGCCATGAGCGCGTTGACCTTGCCGCCCCAAATGGGCAAGGCTGATGCCAAGGCCGTGTTGCACAGCTTGCGCGCGCAAATCAAGCAAAGCGCCCAGCAAGGCGCAGCTGGCATCGTCTTAGATGCCAGCGCTTTGCAAAGTTTTGACTCCTCCAGTTTGGCTTTGCTGTTGGAGTGCCGCCGCCAAGCGCAGACCCTAGGCCGCACGCTGTGCATACAGCATGCGCCCGCCAAACTGCGACAACTCGCCAATTTGTATGGCGTGAATGACTTGCTGCCAACGAGCGCTTAAACATCTTTTTGCCCTCATTTTTGCGCTGAAAAACCGCTACAATACACCCCTTGCATACGCGGCTTGCCGTGCATGCAAACTAGCAAAAAACTTGTTTTTTTGCAACCTATTTACTGGAAGCTTGGCAGAGTGGTCGATTGCACCGGTCTTGAAAACCGGCAAACCGAAAGGTTTCCAGGGTTCGAATCCCTGAGCTTCCGCCAGTATTTAAAGATAAGCCCTTGATATTTAAGGGCTTTTTCTTTTTCAAAGCCCCATTCGCATCTGCAATAGATGCTCAGCGCCGCTTTTTTGGCTAAATCTTAGTTTTTAAGGTTGTTTTTGGTGTTTTAAGCCGTCAAACCTGCCTGAGAAGCTATTAATTCAGTAGTGTTTGGGCTGCTTGATTGCGGTGTTTATTTACGCAATAAACGCAGACCATTACCCACCACCAACAGGCTGGCGCCAACATCGGCAAACACCGCCATCCACATGGTGCCGCTGCCCGTCAGCGTTAAGACGAAAAACACGACCTTAATGCCCAAGGCCAGCACGATGTTCTGCACCAAAATCGCATGACTGGCGCGTGAGAGCCGCACAAAGCGCGGCAGCTTGCGCAAGTCGTCATCCATGATGGCGACATCGGCCGTCTCTAT
>CAZUUN010000087.1:0-6630 GCA_964622735.1 uncultured Burkholderiaceae bacterium
ATGGCGCCACGGAACATGATGAAAAACAATAGCTTCCCAGGCAGGTTTTACCGCTTAATTCGCCAATTTAATGCCTAAATCTAATGCCGTGCTGAACTTGGCGCGCTTGCTGGCGAAGTAGGTCTTCACATTGCGCACGCGCCTGTCTTGCGCCAGCAGGCTATCGGCAAACGCTTGGTAAGCGGGCATATCCGCCACCCGCACAATCAACACAAAGTCTTGCCCCGCGCTGGTGCGATAGCACTGCTGCACCTCGCGGCGGGCACAGGCGGCGCGCTCAAACTCATCCAGCAGTTGCGCGCTTTGCTGCTCTAGCGTGACTTCAATAATCGCGTGCAAGCCGTGGCCGGTGGCGGCGGCAATTTTGTCGGCGTTCAAGATCGCAATCTCACGCTCGATCCAGCCTGCCTTTTTGAGCCGCTGCACGCGCCGCAGCACGGTTGGGGCTGAACTGTTGACGGCCTCGGCTAAATCTTGTTGCCGCAGGCTGTTGTTGTCTTGTAAAAACGCCAGTATGCGCCAGTCCAGATCGTCGAGTTCGCTCGAATCTTTCATTTACTTAATAAAAATGAAATTTAATTCCTTCATTCTATATGTTTTTGTTTTAATTTCAAATTGGCTGTAAATATGAAATTTAAAGTGCGCTGAAAATTTTATGATAGCGCCCTGATCAATATAAATAGCAGGGTGGAATTTTTATGTGTGGCATCGTCAGCGCGGTTTCAAATCGCAATATCGTTCCGATTTTGTTGCAGGGTTTGCAGCGTCTTGAGTATCGCGGCTACGACTCTTGCGGCATAGCCGTGCACGATGGCAGCGGCCCCAAGCGCGCGCGCTCGACCGCCCGGGTGGCCGAGCTGCAAGCGCAGACCGAGGCCGATAAGCTGGAAGGCTTTATCGGCATAGCCCATACGCGCTGGGCCACGCATGGTGCACCGGCTATGCACAATGCGCATCCGCATTTCAGCTTAGGTCACACAGGTGCGGGCGTACCCAAGCTGGCGCTGGTACACAACGGCATCATCGAAAACCACGAGCAATTGCGCGCGCAGCTGATGGCCAAAGGCTATGTGTTTGAAAGCCAGACCGACACCGAAGTCATCGCGCATTTGATCGACTCGCTCTATCAGGGCGACTTGTTCGAGGCGCTGCAAGCAGCCATTAAACAACTGCACGGCGCATATGCGCTCTCGGTCTTTCACCGCGACGAGCCGCAGCGCATTGTGGGCGCACGCGAAGGCTCGCCTTTGGTGCTGGGCGTGGGTCAGGGCGAGACTTTTTTGGCGAGCGACGCCATGGCGCTGGCGGGTGTGACCGATCAAATCGTCTACCTTGAAGACGGTGACATGATCGATATGCAAATGGGCAAATACTGGGTGCTAAACCGCCAAGGCCAGTCGGTGGAACGCGCGGTGAAAACTGTGCACGCGCACAGCGGCGCCGCCGATTTAGGGCCTTACCGCCACTATATGCAAAAAGAAATTTTTGAGCAGCCGCAAGCCATAGCCAACACGCTGGAAGGCGTGGTCGGCATCACGCCTGAGCTGTTTGGAGAAAGTGCAGCGGCGGTGTTTGCGCAAATCGACCATGTTCTCATCTTGGCTTGCGGCACCAGCTACTACAGCGGCTGCGCGGCCAAATATTGGATCGAGGCCACGGCCAAAGTGCCCTGCAGCGTGGAGATCGCCAGCGAATACCGCTATCGCGACTCGGTGCCCAATTCGCGCACACTCGTCGTCACCATCAGCCAATCGGGTGAAACTGCCGACACTCTGGCCGCGCTCAAACACGCGCACAGCTTAGGCATGCCGCACAGCCTGACGATCTGCAATGTGGCCACCAGCGCTATGGTGCGCGAGAGTGCGCTGGCCTACATCACCCGTGCGGGTATCGAGATCGGTGTGGCGTCGACCAAAGCCTTCACCACGCAACTCGCCGCCTTGTATTTGCTCACGCTCACCTTGGCCAAAATCAAAGGCCACCTGAGCGCCGAGGCAGAAGCGCAAGCCCTGAACAGCATGCGCCACCTGCCCGTGGCGCTGCGAAATGTGTTGGCGCTAGAGCCACAATTGATCGCCTGGGCGGAGAACTTCAGCAAAATGAAGAACGCAATTTTTCTGGGTCGTGGGGCGCATTACCCCATCGCTTTAGAGGGCGCGCTCAAGCTCAAAGAAATCAGCTACATCCACGCCGAGGGCTACCCTGCGGGCGAACTTAAACACGGCCCCTTGGCGCTCATCACCAAAGAAATGCCCGTGGTCGTGGTCGCGCCCAACGACAGCTTGTTTGAAAAGCTCAAAAGCAATATGTACGAAGTGCGCGCCCGCGATGGCGTTTTGTACGTGCTGGCTGATGGCGACTCGCGCATCGAAGCCGAAGAGGGCGTGCATGTCATCCGCCTGCCCGAACACTACGGCAGCCTCAGCCCCATCTTGCATGTGGTGGCGCTGCAATTGCTCGCGTATCACACCGCCTGCGCCATGGGCACCGATGTGGACAAACCGCGCAATCTGGCAAAAAGTGTCACCGTCGAATGACGGCGCGCTTTTTGCGCATGATTTTTACTATCAGTTCAATAGCTGCTCAGGCAGGTTTGCCCAATCAAAACAGCAAAATGATGCTTAAAAATACCCGCAGCAAGCACTGAACAAACGATTCTCTTGATTAACTACTAATTCAATAGCTTCTCGGGCAGCTTTGATCTATAAAAATGGGTAAAAAGACCTTAAAAATGGCTGTTTAAAGCAACATTTATGTTTTAGCGTCTGATCTTGCAGCGCACTGGCACATTTGCTGCATAGAATGCCCCTAAGCTCCTAATGGGCTTGCTAACTCGCCGCGCACTGCGGCATTTGGCTGACTGAAACACAAGGGGGATACGATTATGAATAAGGACAACGAGCAATTTGGCACGCCAAAAATGGCGCAGAGCACATCAAGCCTAGGCTTTGCCCCCGAAGGGCATGTGCGCGATGCGGGCCAAGGCACTGCGTGGCTGGGCACTGCTTGGGATTTGTTTAAACGCGCACCCGGCATTTGGATCGCCTTGGTCGTGATCTATATCGTGCTGGCCATGGTGCTCAGCTTTATACCGATGATTGGTCAATTGGCCTTAACGCTGCTAGGCCCTGTTTTTATGGGCGGCATTTTGCTCGGTTGCAAAGCATTGGATGACGGTCAAGAGCTGCGCATCGAGCATTTGTTTGCGGGCTTCCAGACCAAGCTGGGCCCTTTGCTCACGCTCGGTGCCCTCTATGTGGGCGGTTTGATATTGATAGGCATCGTGGTCTTTGGCCTCGTCGCTATGCTCTTTGGTGCCAGTGCGCTGGCTAGCCTCGGCTCTAATAGCAGCGGCATGCAAGCTGGTGCGGCAATCGGTTCAGTCTTACTGCTCACTTGCGGAGCGCTGCTGTTGGTGCTGCCCCTGGCCATGGCCATGTGGTTTGCACCCGCGCTGGTGGTGTTCCACGACATGCAACCCGTCGTCGCCATGCGCAGCAGCTTCTTTGCCTCTCTCAAAAACATCATGCCTATGCTGATTTATGGCTTGATCCTGATGGTTTTGGCCATTGTCGCAACCATTCCTTTCGGCTTGGGCTGGCTGATTCTGCTGCCCGTTTTGATGGCATCTAGTTACACCGCCTATCGTGATATTTATATTCAGACTTAAAAGCGCGGGGCTAAGCGCTCGGCACAGCTTAGTACCCAACACCAAACGAGAGCGACCTGCACCCTGCAGGGCTCTGGTTTTTTTTGTTTAAGCCGCTATAGTGGCAAGCAACAAATGACAAAAACAGGAGATCATCATGCCAAAAAAACTCACCAGCATCAGCGGCTGCCCCGTAGTCGACAACCAAAATGTGATGACTGCCGGGCCACGCGGCCCACAGCTTTTGCAAGATGTTTGGTTCCTTGAAAAACTCGCCCACTTTGACCGTGAAGTCATCCCCGAGCGCCGCATGCACGCCAAAGGCTCGGGCGCTTATGGCACTTTTACCGTCACGCATGACATCAGCCCATATTCACGCGCCAAACTGTTCAGCCAAGTCGGTAAAAAGACCGAAGTTTTCAGCCGCATGTCCACCGTTGCTGGCGAGCGTGGTGCGGCCGATGCCGAGCGCGATATTCGCGGTTTCGCCCTGAAGTTTTATACCGAAGAGGGCAACTGGGACTTGGTCGGCAACAACACGCCCGTATTTTTTCTGCGCGATCCGCTGAAGTTCCCCGACCTCAACCACGCCGTCAAGCGCGACCCGCGCACCAATTTACGCAGCGCCCGCAACAACTGGGATTTTTGGACCTCGCTGCCCGAGGCCCTGCACCAAGTTACCATCGTCATGTCTGACCGCGGCATTCCGGCCTCATACCGCCATATGCACGGCTTTGGCTCGCACACCTTCAGCCTAATCAACGCCAAAAACGAACGCTTCTGGGTCAAATTCCATTGGCGCACGCAACAAGGCATTAAGAATATGACGGATGCCCAAGCCAGCGCCGCAGTCGGCAACTGCCGCGAAACGCATCAGCGCGATTTGTACGAAGCGATCGAACGCGGCGAATTTCCAAAATGGACTTTGTATGTGCAAGTCATGCCCGAGCAAGACGCCGCCAAAGTGCCCTACCACCCCTTTGATTTGACCAAAGTCTGGCCGCACAAAGACTACCCGCTGATCGAAGTCGGCGAGCTAGAACTCAACCGCAACCCTGACAACTACTTTGCCGAAGTCGAGCAAGCCGCCTTCAACCCCGCGAACATTGTTCCGGGCATCGGCTTCTCGCCCGACAAAATGCTGCAAGGGCGCTTGTTCTCCTATGGCGATGCGCAGCGCTACCGTTTGGGCGTGAACCACCACCTCGTCCCCGTTAACGCGCCACGCTGCCCCGCGCACAGCTACCACCGCGATGGCGCCATGCGCGTTGACGGCAACCACGGCAGCACTTTGGGCTACGAGCCCAATAGCTACGGCGAGTGGCAAGAGCAGCCCGACTTCCGCGAGCCGCCTTTGGCACTGCACGGAGCTGCCGACCATTGGGACTTCCGCCAAGACGACGCCGATTACTTCGCCCAACCGCGCGCGCTATTCCGCTTGATGACACCCGCGCAACAGCAAGTGCTGTTTGACAACACGGCGCGCGCCATGGGTGATGCGCCCGAAGCCATCAAACGCCGCCACATCGGTAACTGCACCCAGTGCGACCCAGTTTATGGCGCGGGCGTGGCCAAGGCGCTGGGCTTGGCGGGATAAACTCACCCCCTAGGATGTAACGCTCTTGTAATGCCCCTCAAAGTCTCTTTTTTTCTTTTTGCCTACAACCAAGAGCTGTACATTCGCGAGGCCTGCGAAGCCGCGCTTGCGCAAGATTACGCCGACTTGGAAGTTGTGTTTTCGGACGATTGCTCCACCGACCGAACTTTTGAGGTCATGCAAGAAGTAGCGCGCGTCTACCAAGGCCCGCACAAAATCGTGCTCAACCGCAACGCGTCCAACCAAGGGCTTATCGGCCATGTCAATTTGTCGCAGCAAATTACGACTGGCGACTTGATTGTGGTTGCAGCAGGCGATGACCTATCACTGCCGCACCGTGTTTCAACGATTGTGCAAGCTTATGAGCAATCTGGGCGCCGCGCCAACTCCATACACTCCAGCGTACTCAAAATCGACGCCAGCGGGCAGACGCTCGGCCTATGGCATCCGCCGCTGGCAGAGAAAATGATGCAACTACCCGAAATGGCGCTGGCTTTATCGCTTCTCATAGGCGCAACGCACGCTTGGACGCGAGAGGTAGCCACACGATTTGGACCTATTACGCAAACGCGCGCCTACGAAGATTTGATCATCGCTTTCCGCAGTGCCTTGTTGGGCGAAATTGCTTACATCGACAAACCATTGGTGAAATATCGGATAGGTCTGGTATCTCTTTCTAATTGGCAAGCTCCGACTACGGCCGACCAAGCACGGCAAAAACTCGTCAAAGAGCTACGGTTAGCACTGGCTGTTTATCGACAGCGCCTGCAAGACTGCACAACCGCAGAAAGGGACGAACTTGTAGCACCGCTACAGCGTGCAATCACGCTGACCCAAATTCGCCTTTTGTTAGCCAAACGCCGCCGCACATTTTGGCAATTGTTGCCACGCATGCTGCAAAATGGCAGCCTCTTGTTGATGCTGCGCGAGCAACGCCGCCATCGCCGAGTGGTGAAGAAACTCACCCACTAGGCAGACCTATTAAGCCAATCACTCCAGCATAAAGTGGCCAACCCTCAGGCGCCACGCACAAGTCCACATGCACGAAACTCCTTTAATCTCTATCGCCGTATGCACTTACAACGGCGAAAAATTCCTGGCACAGCAAATTGAATCGCTTTTGGCGCAGGATTATCCTAATTTCGAAATCATCGTCTGCGATGACTGCTCTAGCGATCGCACCGTCGAAATCGCTGAAGGATTCAATTCTCCTCGCATACGCTTACACCGCAATGAACACAACCTAGGGTTTAACAAAAACTTTGAGCATGCCTTTCAGTTATGCCGCGGTGAATTCATTGCCCCCTGTGATCAAGATGATCTTTGGGAGCCACTCAAACTGAGCACGCTGTATGCGCAAATCGGCACGAACAGCTTGGCTTAC
>CAZUUN010000088.1:0-6596 GCA_964622735.1 uncultured Burkholderiaceae bacterium
GTTTGTTGGAGGCGCGACCCAGAGTCGAACTGGGCTAGCCGGATTTGCAATCCGGTGCATAACCGCTTTGCTATCGCGCCGCTAGATGCGCTGGGTACTTAAATCAATACCTAGGCTATTCCAAGAAAAAGGCAAGCCAGAATAATAAATCTGCTTGCCTTTTCAAATGCTGGAGCGGGAAACGAGATTCGAACTCGCGACCTCAACCTTGGCAAGGTTGCGCTCTACCAGCTGAGCTATTCCCGCGTAATCTGAGGCTTTTGACTGCCCCCGAAAGAATTAAATTATATACCAATTTTTATCGCTTAGTCACTAGCCTTTTTGTTTTTTGCACTTTTTTTGCAGCGCTTGTTTTGGGTTTGGCCACTGCTGCAATTTTCTTCGCGGGGGCCGTGTTGCGTACAGATGTGGCGCCGACTGCTGTAGTCTTTTTGCTAGCCGCACTTGCCTTAGGCTTGCTCGTTCCTGGCATGTATTCCAAAGCAATAGCCAGCGCTTCGTCCAGCCATTGCACCGCTCGAATATCCAACTCTTTTTTGACGGTTTGGGGTATGTCGGCCAAGTCTTTCAAATTGTCTTGCGGGATGATGACGGTTTTAATGCCGCCGCGTAGCGCGGCCAATAGTTTCTCTTTGAGCCCGCCTATGGCTGTCACCTGACCGCGCAGTGTGATCTCGCCTGTCATGGCTACATCACGGCGCACAGGGATGGCTGCAAGGGCGGAGACGATGGCCACCGTCATGGCGACACCCGCGCTGGGGCCGTCTTTGGGCGTGGCGCCATCGGGCACATGGATGTGTATGTCTTTGTTTTCAAAAACGCTGTCAGCAATGCCGTAGGCGCGGGCGCGGGCGCGCACCACCGTGCGTGCGGCTTCGACCGACTCTTTCATCACATCGCCAAGTGAGCCGGTGCGAGTGATCTGGCCCTTGCCCGGCACGACTGCGCTTTCGATGGTGAGCAAGTCGCCGCCAACTTCGGTCCACGCCAAGCCGACTACTTGGCCAATTTGGTTGTCTTCATGAATGCTGCCGAAGCTAAACTTGCGCACGCCTAAATAGTCGCCCAAGTTTTTGGCGTCGACTTTGACGGGCGCTTTGGCTTTTTTGAGCTGAATGTTTGTGACAACCTTGCGGCAAATGCGCGAAATCTCGCGCTCTAAGCCGCGCACGCCCGCTTCGCGGGTGTAGTAGCGCACGATGTCGCGCACAGCGCTTTCGTCGAGCTTGAGCTCTTGGCTGCGAACGCCATTGTTTTCCATTTGTTTGGGCAGCAAATAGCGCAGCGCAATAGCTACCTTTTCGTCTTCGGTGTAGCCCGCGAGACGGATCACTTCCATGCGATCGAGGAGCGCGGAAGGGATGTTGAGGGAGTTCGAGGTCGCGACGAATAAGACATCGCTCAAATCAAAATCGACCTCGACATAGTGGTCGCCAAAAGTATGGTTTTGTTCAGGGTCGAGAACTTCGAGCAAGGCGCTCGCCGGGTCACCCCTGAAGTCTTGCCCCATCTTGTCGATCTCGTCGAGCAAGAACAGTGGGTTGCGCGTTTTGACTTTGGCCAAGTTTTGCAAAATCTTGCCAGGCAAAGAGCCGATGTAGGTGCGGCGGTGACCGCGAATCTCAGCCTCGTCACGCACACCGCCCAAAGCCATGCGCACATACTCGCGGCCCGTGGCTTTGGCGATAGACAAACCCAGCGATGTTTTGCCCACGCCCGGCGGCCCGACCAAACACAGAATGGGCGCTTTGACTTTGTCCACGCGTTGCTGCACCGCGAGGTATTCCAAGATCCGCTCTTTGACCTTATCCAGTCCAAAGTGGTCTGCATCTAATACTTGCTCGGCATAAGCCAAGTCTTTTTTGATTTTGGTTTTTTTCGTCCAAGGCAGGCTCACCAACACTTCAAGATAGTTGCGCACGACCGAAGACTCGGAAGACATGGGCGACATGAGTTTGAGTTTTTTAAGCTCGGCTTGGGCTTTCTCCAGCGCAACTTTGGGCATTTTTGCCGCTAGTATTTTTTTCTCTAGCTCCTCCATCGCGCCGCTTTCTTCGCCATCGCCCAGTTCTTTTTGGATGGCTTTGACTTGCTCGCTGAGGTAGAAGTCGCGTTGGTTTTTGTCGATTTGGCGCTTCACGCGGCCACGGATTTTTTTGTCGACATTCAGAATATCCACTTCGTGCTGCAAACGCGCAAGCATGAACTCTAAACGCGCTTCTACATCCGTCAAAGCCAACACTTGCTGCTTGTCTTCTAGTTTGATGGGCACATGCGCGGCTAAGGTGTCGGCTAGTCGGCCGGCATCTGTAATGCCGCTGATGGAGCTGAGTATCTCCGCCGGAATTTTTTTGTTCAGTTTGGCGTATTCATCAAATTGGCCCACGACAGCGCGGCGCAGTGCTTCGGCCTCTAGTGGCGCAAGTTTGAAGCTGTCTTCTTGTTCGGCAACTTGGGCGCGGAAGAAGTCGCCGTCTTCAACTTGTTTGATCTGTGCGCGTTGCTTGCCTTCAATCAAAAGCTTGACCGTGCCGTCGGGCAGCTTGAGCATTTGCAGAATATTGGCGACGCAGCCGACTTCGTACAAATCTTCTGCCGTGGGTTCGTCTTTGGCGGCGGCTTTTTGCGTTACCAAAACCACTTGGCTTTTTTCGGCCATGGCCGCTTCGAGCGCTTTGATGCTTTTGGCGCGGCCCACAAACAAGGGAATCACCAAATGCGGAAAAACGACCACATCGCGCAGCGGTAACAGTGCGAGTGCGGTGGGTAATTCGGGGGTATCAGGCATGCAAACTTTCTTAGCAATAAAGAGCGCGAAGGGGCTACACCCTCATAGATAGTGTAAGCCTGGCGTTTTTCAAGATGCCACGGTGGCGAGGATGCTGGAGGAGTAAGCGTTGCTATTGAATAAATAGCTGCTCAGGCAGGCTTTACGGCTTAAAATGGCTATTTGGTTTAAAAATAGCCAATTGCATCACTCAGTAGCCCGCTGCGCTAGCGTTTGCAGCGCGCAAGCGGGCTGCGCGCTCAAGCTTTCTTCGCCACTTCGCGATACACCAGCAAAGGCTCTTTGCCTTCGTTGATGGTCGATTCATCGATGACCACTTTGGCGATATTCGGGTCGCTCGGTACGCGGTACATGGCATCGGTCAGTGCCGATTCGATGATGGTGCGCAAACCGCGCGCGCCGGTTTTGCGAACCAAGGCTTTTTTGGCGATGGCGAGCAAAGCGGCGGGGCGAATGTCGAGCTCGACATTTTCCATGGCCAGCAATTGCGAATATTGTTTGACCAAAGCATTTTTCGGTTCGGTCAAAATTTGAATCAGCGCCGCTTCGTCCAATTCGGCCAGCGTGGCGATCACGGGCAGGCGGCCGATGAGTTCGGGGATCAGGCCGTATTTGATCAAGTCTTCGGATTCAATTTCGAGCAAGCTTTCGGTCAGGCTGCGTTCGGCTTTGTTCTTTACCGTGGCGCCAAAGCCGATGCCGCCGCCTTCGGTGCGTTGCTCGATCACTTTCTCAAGACCCGCAAACGCGCCGCCGCAGATGAAGAGGATGTTGGTGGTGTCGATTTGTAAGAAGTCTTGGTTCGGGTGCTTGCGGCCGCCTTGTGGCGGCACGCTGGCCATCGTGCCTTCGATCAGCTTGAGCAGCGCTTGCTGCACGCCTTCGCCCGAGACATCGCGGGTGATAGATGGGTTGTCAGACTTGCGCGAGATTTTGTCGATCTCGTCGATATAAATGATGCCGCGCTGCGCTTGCTCTTTGTTGTAATCGCAGCTTTGCAGCAGTTTGGCGATGATGTTCTCGACATCCTCGCCCACATAGCCCGCTTCGGTCAAAGTGGTGGCATCGGCCATGACGAAAGGCACATTCAGCATTTTGGCCAAAGTTTGCGCGAGCAAGGTTTTGCCCGAGCCAGTCGGGCCGATGAGCAAGATATTGCTTTTGCTCAGTTCAGTCGCATTTTTCGCTTTGCTGTCTTTGTGGTTCAGGCGTTTGTAGTGGTTATAGACCGCAACGGCTAAAACTTTTTTGGCTTGCTCTTGGCCGATGACATAGTTGTCGAGGTTCTTTTTAATCTGCTGCGGCGTGGGCAGACTGGCCTCGGGCGAGCCGGGCTCTTTGCTGGCCTCTAAAGCTTCTTCCGCCATGACTTCGGTGCAGGTATCGATGCACTCATCACAGATGAAAACATTGTTATTGCCGGAAACGAGTTTTTTCACTTCGTGCTGCGATTTGCCGCAGAACGAACAGTGCAGGGTTTTTTCGGTGCTGGCAGGTTTTTTGGTGGCCATAAGCTGCTGGGTAATCCAGAGAGAAAATTGGAATGGGGCGCGCAGCGTGTGCTGCGGCCAAAAGCGTTGTTTGAATGAGTTTAGCAGTGAAAACGCAAGAGCAAATAGAAATGACCCACTAAGGGCCATTTAGTCTAGGTGCATACAAAAAGCAGGGCGCTTGCAGCGCCCCGCGCCCGCGTTTTAGCTGCGGTGGGTGATGACTTGGTCCACCATGCCGTAGTCTTTGGCTTCCATGGCGTCCATCCACTTATCGCGCTCAGAATCGGCCGCGACTTTTTCGATGGGTTGGCCTGTCTGCTGCGCCAAAATTTCGTTCAAACGCTGGCGAATTTTGAGAATTTCTTTCGCCGTGATTTCGATGTCGGTCGCTTGGCCTTGGGCGCCGCCAGACGGCTGGTGAATCATCACGCGCGAGTTCGGCAAAGCGATGCGCTTGCCCTTGGCACCAGCGGCCAACAGAAAGGCGCCCATGCTGGCGGCCATGCCGGTGCACAGGGTTGAAACATCGGGTTTGATGAAGTTCATCGTGTCATAAATCGCCATGCCTGCGCTGACTGAGCCGCCGGGCGAGTTGATGTAGAGGAAGATGTCTTTCTCTGGGTTCTCGCTCTCTAAGAACAGCAACTGCGCGACGATGACATTGGCCATATAGTCCTCGACCGGACCGACCAAGAAAATGATGCGCTCTTTCAAGAGACGCGAGTAAATGTCGTAGGCGCGTTCGCCGCGGCCTGATTGTTCAATCACCATAGGGACCATGCCCAGATTGCGAATGTCGTGTGCGCTCATTAAGGAGTTCTCCAAGTGATCAGTAATGTATTAGCAATAAAAATGGGGCCGAACGTCAGCCGTTCAAGCCCCATGATAACGGAATCTAGGCGCTGGTTTAGGCAGCGGCGCCTTGGCCCATCAGGTCTTCAAAGCTGATGGTTTTTTCTGATTTTTTCATTTGCGCCAGGGCAAATTCTGTCAGGTTGTTTTCAGTCACGGCTGAGCGCAATTCGGCCAAACGCTCGGCGTCATTCATGTAGAAACGCACGACTTCGGCCGGTTTTTCGTAGCTGCTGGCAATCTCTTGCACATAGGCGTCTACTTGCTCAGGTTTGGCGTGCAGATTGTTGGTGTCCACCATTTCAGCCACGATCAGGCCCAAGCGCACGCGCTGTTCGGCTTGTGGGCGGAAGATTTCTTCTGGCAGCGGCGCTTTGTCAGCATCCGTAATGCCGCGTGCTTTCAAGTCAGCGCGGGCGCTGTCCATCATGCGGCGCATTTCGGTTTCGACCAAAGACTTAGGAATGTCGATGTCGGCTTGTTTGGCGATGGCTTCAAAAACAGCGCTCTTATTGCGTGACAAGAGGCGGTGTTTGACTTCGCGGCTGAGGTTTTTCTCGATGTCAGCGCGCAGACCCGCTACGGTGCCGTCAGCAATGCCCAAAGACTTGGCGAAAGCGTCGTCGATTTCGGGCTGTTTGGCGGCTTCCACCTTACGCACCGTGACCATGAAGTCGGCTTGTTTGCCGGCCACATCTTGGCCGTGGTAGTCCGCTGGGAAGTTGAGGGGGAATACTTTGCTTTCGCCGACTTTCATGCCACGCACTGCGTCGTCGAATTCTTTCAGCATTTGGCCTTGGCCGACCATGAAGGCAAAGCCTTCAGCCGAGCCGCCTTCAAACACTTCGCCATCGATTTTGCCGACGAAGTCCACCGTTACGCGGTCTTCGGCTTGTACAGCGGCATCGGCTGGGCGTTGGGCAAATGTTTGGCGTTGTTTGCGCAAAATGTCGATGGTGCGGTCAATGGCGTCTTGGCTCACTTCGGCTTGCACGGTTTCGACTTCGGCTTTGCTCAAGTCACCGATTTTGATTTCTGGGAAGATTTCGAAAGTAGCGTCAAACACCATGTGGCCTTCAGGCGCAGTGCCTTCGGCTTCGGTGATGGTGGGCTGGCCCGCTACGCGCAGATCGGCTTCTTGTGCGGCTTTAAAAAAGGCTTCGCCAACTTTGTCGTTGATGACTTCGTACTGCGTGCTGTAGCCGTAGCGTTGCGCGACCACATTCATGGGCACTTTGCCGGGGCGAAAGCCATCGATTTTGACTTTGCGAGCCAAGCCTTTGAGGCGTTTGTCGACTTCTGCCGTGATATCGGCAGTGGCGATGCTCAAAGTGATTTTGCGCCCGAGTTTTTCCAGAGTTTCAACAGTAACGGCCATGATTTAGGTCTTCAAAAAAGTTGGTATAGGCGTGGTGCGCGGGGGGGGACTCGAACCCCCACACCATTGCTGGCGTCAGGACCTA
>CAZUUN010000089.1:0-6541 GCA_964622735.1 uncultured Burkholderiaceae bacterium
GTTTTGTAAGGCTATTTTTTGCCGAAAAATCGATCTTTTTCACTATCAAAAAATGAGCTGCTCAGGCAGGTTTTAAAGGCATCATAGCCTTATTTGACTTATATAAATGCAAGGGCTGCATGAAGTCGGCACTAAGTCCTTATGAATAGGGCATTCCAGCCCGCTTCTCGATTTACAATAAGAGGCTTTGGTTTTGCGACTTGTACAACCCACAAGTTGCTGTCTTTCTTGCGTCAGTTTCCCGCGGTTTGTGCGGCAGATATTGGCAAAGAGGGCGCCCGGGCGCTTTACTTTCGCTTCAACACCCACACACCGATTTTTTTGGAGAAACCATGCTGGCTACGCTTGCCCCTCGTCACCCACCCGCGATTTTGGCCTTGGCCGACGGCACTGTTTTTCAGGGCTACAGCATAGGCAAAAGCGGTAGCAGCGTGGGCGAGGTGGTGTTCAACACCTCCATGACGGGCTACCAAGAAATCTTGACCGACCCCAGCTACTGCCAGCAAATGGTGGTGCTGACCTATCCGCACATCGGCAACTACGGTGTCAATGGCGAAGACATCGAATCGAACAAAGTGTTCGCCACAGGTTTGATCATCAAAGACTTGCCGCTCTTGCACTCCAACTTCCGCGCTTCGCACGATTTGTCTGAGTATTTGAAAGCCCAACAAGTCTGCGGTATCGCTGGCCTGGACACGCGCGCACTCACACGCCATTTGCGTACGCATGGCGCGCAAAATGCTTGCATCTTGACCCTCGACGCGGGCAGCGAAGTGACGGATGCGCTCAAAGCGCAAGCCATCGCCCAAGCACAAGCGGCGCCTAGCATGGCGGGACTCGACTTGGCCAAAGTCGTGACGACCGACAAAAGCTACGAGTGGACGCAAACCGAATGGCAGTTGGGCAGTGGTTACGGCACGCAAACTGCGCCGCAATTCCATGTGGTGGCCTATGACTTTGGCGTCAAATTCAATATTTTGCGCATGTTGGCACAACGCGGCTGCCGCGTCACCGTTGTGCCCGCGCAAACGCCCGCGCACGAAGTGCTGGCCATGAAGCCGAGCGGCGTCTTCTTGAGCAACGGCCCTGGCGATCCAGAGCCTTGCGACTACGCGATTCGTGCGGTGCAAGAGATCGTGGAGAGCGGTATGCCGACCTTTGGCATTTGCTTGGGTCACCAGCTTATGGCTTTGGCTGCTGGCGCAAAAACTTTCAAAATGAAGTTCGGCCACCACGGGGCCAACCACCCGGTGAAAGACGAAGCCACGGGGCGCGTCTCCATCACCAGCCAAAACCACGGTTTTGCGGTGGATGTGGCCACGCTGCCCGCGACCATGCGCAGCACCCATGTGAGCTTGTTCGACGGCAGCAATCAGGGCTTAGAGCGCACCGACAAGCCAGCGTTCTGCTTCCAGGGTCACCCCGAAGCATCGCCCGGCCCGCACGATGTGGATTATTTGTTCGACCGCTTTATCAACAGCATGCGCACCGCGCGCGCCTAAAGCACCAGAGACTGGGACGCCTTGTGGTTTAAACCGCTGCATAGGTGTTAATCGGCGCAAAACTTCTGCATAATCGTCTGCAGTAAAAAACTCTACTCGCACCTCACGGTGTCGTAGGGTTTTTTTACTAGGAATCCTTCTTTGATTCGTCTTATAAAGGCAAGGCCATGAAATTTCGCTTTCCCATCGTCATCATTGACGAGGACTTCCGCTCTGAAAATACCTCAGGTTTGGGTATTCGCGCCTTGGCTGATGCCATTGTTGGCGAGGGCTACGAAGTCATGGGCGTCACCAACTACGGTGACCTGAGCCAGTTTGCGCAGCAGCAAAGCCGCGCCAGCGCTTTTATCTTGTCACTCGACGATGACGAATTCACGCAAGGGCCAGATTTGGCGCCAGCGGTGCTCAGCTTGCGCCACTTCATCGAAGAAGTGCGCCGCAAAAATGCCGATGTACCGATTTATATTTATGGCGAAACCAAAACCAGCCGCCATTTGCCCAACGACATTTTGCGCGAGCTGCATGGCTTTATCCACATGTTTGAGGACACGCCCGAGTTTGTCGCCAAGCACATCATCCGCGAAGCGAAAAGCTATCTCGAAGGCATACAGCCGCCGTTTTTCAAGGCCTTGCTTGACTACGCCGAAGACGGCTCTTTCAGCTGGCATTGCCCGGGTCACTCAGGCGGGGTGGCGTTTCTCAAGTCGCCTATCGGCCAGATGTACCACCAGTTTTACGGTGAAAACATGCTGCGTGCCGATGTCTGCAATGCGGTGGAAGAATTAGGCCAACTGCTCGACCACAATGGCGCTATTGGCGCGAGCGAGCGCAATGCGGCGCGTATTTTTAATGCTGACCATTGCTATTTTGTGACCAACGGCACCTCGACCAGCAACAAAATGGTTTGGCACCACACGGTGGCGCCGGGTGATATCGTCGTTGTTGACCGCAATTGCCACAAATCAAACTTGCACGCCATCATCATGACGGGTGCGATTCCGGTGTTCTTGCGCCCCACGCGCAACCATTTCGGCATCATCGGCCCAATACCCGAGAGCGAATTTTCGATCGAGGCGATACAGCGCAAAATCAGCGAGAACCCGCTCTTAGCAGGCGTGGATGCGAGCAAGGTCAAGCCGCGCATTTTGACGCTGACGCAATCGACCTACGATGGTGTGCTCTACAACACCGAAGTCATCAAAAACAATTTGGATGGCTATGTCGACAACCTGCACTTCGACGAAGCGTGGTTGCCGCATGCCGCTTTCCATCCTTTCTATGGCACTTACCACGCCATGGGCAAAAAACGCCCACGCCCGCGTCATACGGTGGTGTACTCGACGCAATCCATCCACAAATTACTGGCCGGTATTTCACAGGCCAGCCATGTGTTGGTGCAAGATTCGCAAACCGTTAAGCTGGATCACCACTTGTTCAACGAGGCGTATTTGATGCACACCTCGACCAGCCCGCAATACAGCATCATCGCCAGCTGCGATGTCGCCGCCGCCATGATGGAGCCGCCGGGCGGCACCGCCTTGGTGGAAGAGAGCATCAGCGAAGCGCTGGACTTCCGCCGCACCATGCGTCAAATCGAGGCCGAATATGCTGACGACTGGTGGTTCAAGGTCTGGGGTCCTGACCATTTGGTGGACGAGGGCATAGGCAAACCGGAAGACTGGATCATCCACGCCGAAAGCGGCTGGCATGGTTTTGGCGATTTAGCGCCCGACTTCAATATGCTCGATCCCATCAAGGCGACCATCGTCAATCCGGGTTTGAATTTGGACGGCTCTTTCAGCGAGATGGGCATTCCAGCGTCTATCGTCACCAAATTTTTGGCCGAGCATGGCGTGGTGGTGGAGAAAACCGGCCTTTACAGCTTTTTCATCATGTTCACCATCGGCATTACCAAAGGCCGCTGGAACACGCTGCTCACGGCTTTGCAACAGTTCAAAGACGACTATGACCGCAACCAACCGATGTGGCGCATCTTGCCCGAGTTCTGCCAGAAGAACCCGCGTTACGAAAAAATGGGTTTGCGCGATTTGTGCCAAATGGTGCACACGCTCTATGCTCGTTACGACATTGCGCGCTTGACGACCGACATGTATTTGTCTGAGCTGACGCCGGCCATGAAGCCGAGCGATGCCTACGCCTACATCGCCAGGCGCGAGACCGAGCGGGTCGAGATTGATCAACTCGAAGGCCGCATCACGGTCGGTTTGGTCACGCCTTATCCGCCGGGCATTCCGCTTTTGATTCCGGGTGAAGTCTTCAACAAGAAAATTGTCGATTACCTCAAATTCAGCCGTGAATTTGCCCAAGAGTGCCCCGGCTTTGAGACCGACATCCACGGCTTGGTTGAAATCGAGGAAGATGGCGTGATCAAGTTCTACGCTGACTGCGTGGCGCAATAAGCGCATTTTTAGGGGTTAAATTGGCGATTTAGGCCGTCAAACCTGCCTGAGTAGCTATTTATTCGATAGTAAGCTCTTAATGTAAGGTATAAAAAAATCGCCCTTAGGGGCGATTTTTTTTCGTCTGCTTGAAGGTGCCTATCAGTTCAAAGGCGTTTTCTTGTTGTTGCGATAGGTCGAGATGGTGATGGCAGGGTTTTGCAGCTCGCCATTTTTCTCAAACTTCACCGTCGTGGTCACGCCTTTGAAGTTCGCTTTGCCGATAAAGGGCGTGTAGACCTTGGGGTCAGCGCTGCCTGCGCGCTGCATGGCGTCGGCCAAGACCATGGTCGCGTCATACACATACGGCGAATAGATTTGGTACTGGTTCGGGTATTTGGCATCGTAGCGCGCCTTCCAAGCTGCGCCGCCGGGCATTTTGGCAATCGAGACACCGCCTTCGGCGCAGATCACATTCTCTAGCGTTTTCGCGCGTGCGGCTTGCTCCACCAACTTCTCGGTACAGACACCATCGCCGCCGAAGTATTTGATTTTCGTCATGCCCAGTTGCTCCATCTGGCGCAGCATGGGGCCGGCTTGTGGATCCATACCGCCAAAGAAAATAGCGTCTGGTTTTTTCGCCTTGATCGAGGTCAGGATAGACATAAAGTCCACCGCCTTGTCATTCGTGTACTCCTGCGCCACCACGCGTATGCCTTGTTGCTCGGCTATCTTTTTAAACACGCTGGCTACGCCTTGGCCATAGGCGGTGCGGTCGTCGATGATGGCAACAGTTTTGAGTTTCAAGCTGTTGCTGGCATAAAAGGCCAAGCCCGCGCCCAGCGCATCGTCTGAGGCGAGCAAGCGAAAGGTCGTGTTGTAGCCCGGCTTGGTCAAGTCGGGGTTGGTCGACGAGGGCGTGATGTGCGGAATGCCGCAGGTGTTATAAATTTTAGAGGCGGGGATGGTGGTGCCCGAGTTCAAATGGCCGATCACACCGGCAACACGCATGTCGCACAGCTTTTGTGCCACGGCTGCGCCTTGCTTGGCATCGGCACCGTCGTCTTCGGCGACCAATTCAAACTTCACCGGCTTGCCGCCGATTTTGTAGCCTTTGGCGTTCAAATCTGCTATCGCCATGCGGGCGCCGTTTTCATTGTCTTTGCCATAGGCCGCTTGGGCGCCAGAGATGGGCGCGACATGGCCGATTTTGACGATGGTCACCGCGTTGGCACTGGCGTAAGCGCCCGTGCAAGTGATCAGGGCCGTTGCGACTGCTGCAAGTTTGAATGTCATATTTGCTCTCCTGTTGGTTCAGGCGCCTGGCTGCTTTGGGCAAAAATGCCTACAGTCCACTCGCTGCTGCAAAGCATAGCGGAAAAGCCCAGATTCAGGGTTAAAACAGTGGGGGAAATTGTGGGTGCGCCAAGCGCTGTAGCAACGCGGTCCGTCTGCGTGCTTAGCGTTTGTTGCTGCTGTCGCCCTCGAGGCGCTCAATGATGACGCGGCCTAGGCCCTGTATGCCCAAAGCACGCGCTGCGGCTTGGCTCAGATCGATGACGCGCCCCTTGGCGTAAGGCCCTCGGTCGTTGACGCGGACGATGACTTCACGCCCCGTTTGTTCGCTGCGCACACGCAACATGGTGCCAAAGGGCAGGTGCAAATGCGCGGCGGTGAGTGCTTGGGTATTGAAGCGCTCGCCCGATGCGGTCAAGCGGCCATGAAAACCCGGCCCATACCAAGAGGCCACGCCTTGCTGCTGCCAGCCGCTAACCGTCGCCTGTGCGCGCTCGACCAGTTTGCGCGTCTCGCCCTTGAGGTTGTCGGCAATGCGCTGCGCCAAATTGCCTTCATACTCGCCGGGAATGAATAGCACGGGTTTTGCGGCGTTGACTGTCGCCGCATCAGGTGCGGATACCGGTGTCGATGCTGCTGGCGCAGCCGCTGTTGCAGTGGCGCTGGCAGCTTGAATGGAAGCCGCGCTGACGGCGTTCAGCGGCACCGAGCTGGCATGGGCAGACAGGGCGGCGCAAGCTGCAAACACAGCGGCGATGCTCAAACAGATTTTTTTAACCATCATTCGAATTTTCTTTCTGCGCTATCGGCCACAGTGGGGGTGATTTATTTCACCATTATCAGCGTTAAGCCTAAACAGTGCTGCTAGCGTTTAATGGGCTGCAAAAGGGCGTGACTGCAAGATGACTAATTGACCCCGTTCGTCCGTTGCCCATTCCACATCTTGGTCTTGGCCATCAAATAGTTTTTTTAACTGCACACCCGCTGCATCTAAGCGGTGTACCAGCGCCTCGTTCAGCACCGCTTGGCCTAGCGGCGTAGCCACTTCTTTTACGCCGCCTTGCTTATCCAGTACCAAGGATTTATCGTCAGCCGATAAGCTGAGCAACTGTATAGCGCCGCTGCGCCTGTCAAATAGGACTTGTTCGGCCACTTTTTTGCCTTCCACCACGCGTATGCCTAAGCCGCGTTTGGCGCTGATATAGCTGGCGCTGCGGTGGTTTGCATCAAACGGATCGCGCGTCACCATAACGCCGCTGCTTTGGGCTGCGACTGCTGTTTGCACAAACACTGCCATTGCCAAGCTGTGGTGCGCAATGCCATTGCTACGCAAGGCTTCTTGCG
>CAZUUN010000090.1:0-4722 GCA_964622735.1 uncultured Burkholderiaceae bacterium
ATGGAGCAGCGCATGGGCGGCGGCGATGTGCTGCTCGACCCCACCCCGAACGAGGATGGCGACGAGAGCTTTGGCCCCATCGCCTATTTGCGCGATGACAGCCAAGAGCCGACCGCTTTGCTCGAAGCGCGTGAGCGCGAGATGCAGTCGAGCGAAGGTGTGGCGCACGCGCTGCAGCAGCTCGATGCGCGCAGCCGCCGCATCTTAGAAGAGCGCTGGTTGCATGTGAATGACGATGGCTCGGGCGGGGCGACCTTGCACGAGTTGGCGGCCGAATACGGCGTGAGCGCAGAGCGCATCCGCCAAATCGAAGTGCAAGCGCTGAAAAAAATGAAGACTTTGGTGCTTGAATACGAAGCTGCCTAAGAGGCAGCGCTGGCCTAGGCCAGCGCTGCAGCACGAGCTAAAGCTGCGATAATGAAAAAATGCCAGCTGCAAAAAACACCACCTCTGTCAAAGCCCCTGCTGTTGCAAAAAAAGCAGCGCTGAAAAAACCAGCGGCAAAAACGCCAAGCAAAGCGTCGACCAAGGCGCTGGAAACAGCGCTTGCAAAAACAGCGTCGGCCAAAAAAGCCGCGACTCCACGATCGGCGGGTAAAAATGCCAAAGTGGCAGCCAGCGCACCGCTGGCCAGTCGGGCTTTGGCGGCGGGCACTAGCAGCCCTTTGGGTACGATGCCGATTGCCAATCAGCTCGAATATTTCAGCCAGCTGTTGCAAGAAATTTACGATGCCGCGCTCGATACCAGCCGCTGGGAGTCTTGCCTCAACACCATCTCGGGCGTTTTGCGTGCCAATAACGCCTCGCTGATCGCGCGCCACGGCTCGGCCGATGGTTTGGGCACAGTGGTCACTGGCGCGGGCAAAAGCCGCCACAGCCACGGTGCCAATCCCTTTTATATGAGCAGCCCATTCATCGGCCTGCAACTCAACCAAGTCGTCAGCATCGGCGACTTTCTCTCAGACGCCGATTGGCGCGCCAGCCAGTACTACAACCAGTGGTGTAAACCGCATCAGGTTTATCACATGATGGCGGTGGACTTCATGACTGAGGGGCGCGGCATTTATGGCTTGCGCTTTACGCGGCCTGAGAACGAAGAGCCCTTCAGCCTGACCGACAAACGCCTGTGCCAAATGCTCACGCCGCATTTGCGCCGCGCTTTGGCGCTCTCGCAAGGCATCAACCAGGGCAAGCAAATTGGCCAGCTCTACAGCCAAGCCATGACGCAGCTGATGGTGGGCACGATTATTCTCGACCACAAAGCCAATGTCTTGCAGGCCAATGCCAACGCCCAGCGCATTTTGGATGCGGGCGATGGCTTGCGCGTGATGAACCAGCAGTTGGTGGCAACAGCCAGTGCGGACAATAAAAAACTGCAACGCTTGATTCAAGATGTGCTGACCATGCCCAGCGACAAGCCGGGCGTGATCGAGGCGCTGTCTTTGGCGCGCGGCTCGGGCAAATCGCCTTGGGGCTTGGTCGTGCGTGCGGTGCCCGATGGGGCCTGGATCGACGGCAAGGGTGTGCCTGCTGTAGCCGTTTTTGTGCGCGACCCCGATGGCAATGCCCACCCACCAGCGCGTTTGGCGCAGCAGTTGTTTGCGCTCACTCCGGCAGAAACGGCTTTGGCGACGCAATTGGCCAATGGCCTGTCGCTGGAAGAGTCGGCCGTGGCTTTGGGCATACGGCACAATACGGCCAGGGCGCATTTGCGCAGTATTTTTAGCAAAACCGGTGCGCGTCGGCAGACCGAGCTGGTGCGCATGTTCCTCAACAGCGTCATGCCTTTGGGGGTGACGCTGGATGCGTTTGAAGGCGGCGCGCTGAACGCTTAAATAAGCACTCTTTTAATTGAAATGAAGGGTGTTTTTGCCATTTTTAGCCGTCAAATCTGCCTGAGCAGCTATTAAATCAATAGTATTTTTGTTTTTTTGAATCGCCTTCGGGCACGCGTAAAGACCTAGATCATGCAAGCATTTACCACGCACACCGGCCTCGTCGCCCCTATGGACCGAGAGAATGTGGACACCGACGCCATCATTCCTAAGCAGTTTCTCAAATCCATCAAACGCACGGGTTTTGGCCCCAATCTGTTTGACGAATGGCGCTACCTCGACAAAGGCGAGCCGGGGATGGACCCAGCCACGCGCACGCCCAATCCGGACTTTGTCTTGAACCAGCCGCGTTACGCGGGTGCTTCGGTCTTGCTCGCGCGTGAGAATTTTGGCTGCGGCTCTAGCCGCGAGCATGCGCCTTGGGCCATTGCGCAATATGGCTTTCGCGCCCTGATTGCGCCTAGCTTTGCCGATATCTTTTTCAACAACTGCTTCAAAAATGGCCTTTTGCCCATCGTGCTGCCAGCCGATGTGGTGGATGGTTTGTTTCAAGCGGTTTTGGCGAACGAAGGCTATCAACTCACCATCGATTTAGACAAGCAAACCATCGCCAAGCCCGACGGCAGCACGCTTGCCTTTGAGGTGCAGGCTTTCCGCAAATATTGCTTGCTCAATGGCTTTGACGACATCGGTTTGACGCTGCAACACGCAGACAAAATCAAAGCCTTTGAAGAAAAACGCTTGGCCCAAAAGCCTTGGTTGGCACACACTGCCGCCTAAACCTAGCGCTTAAGCCTAGCCCTTAAAACGGCGAACAAAAAGACAGTCCGCGGACTGTCTTTTTGTTGGCGGGTTTGCCTGGGCTTAATACTCGTAGCGTGCGTGCACGGCGACCGAGTTGCGCTGATTGCGATACAGCGGCAAGTTCGAGCCGCCATGGTTCCAGCTGACTGCGGGCGTGATGCGCCATTTTGGCGTGGCCATCCAGTTCAGGCCCAACTCCAAACTGCTTTGTTTGTCGTGGCGCGTCACGGGCGCGGGCGTGGGCGGCGTCGGGTACAGGTCATTGAAGCGGCGATCTTCATAGTTCAGACTGGCGAAAGCGGCCAGATTAGGCCGCACCTTGTATTGAAAGCCCGTACGCACGCCCCAAAGCTGGTAGCCCACATGTTTGAACTGCGGGGCTTTGTTGCGCGGGTTGTCTTCACCAGCATAAACACCCACGAAGCTAAACAAGCCATTGCGCGCGGCGTGTGAATAGGTCGTGCCGACTGCGCTGCGGCTGCTGTCGGCGTTCGGATTGTTGTCATAGCTGCTGCGTGCGTATTGCGCATAAGTGCTGACTTGCCTAAAGCCGTCAAAGCGGTAAACCCAGCTGCCTATCAGGCCTTGCGTCTGCGCACTTTGGCTACCCGACTGCCACTGTTGGTTCAACTGTCCCACTAAGCTGAATTCATGGTGCTCTTTGCGCAGCACCGGGCCGGTGGCTAGAGCGATATTTTGCGAGTTCAGCGGTTTGGCGATGTCACGGGTATTGCTGTGGCTGCTGTAATCAGCCGAGCCGACCCAAGACCACTGGCCATCTATCAAATAGCGGCCCGAAACGCCCGCGCTCAAATCATAAAAGCTGCTGGGCGCGGCGATGGTGGAGGGCGTCATGTTCAGGATTTGCCCAAAGATGAATACCGGAATCTTGTCGTCAACCGGGCCACTGGTGGCATTGCTGTCGTGGCCCAAACCAAAGCCAACATAAGCACGGCTGCTGAAGCGGCTGTCGGGCTTGATCAGATCCATGCGATCCAGGGTGCGCATGAATTGGTCGATGTTGAGCGCCACTTCGGGCGGCACGCCTTGCTCTTTGGCCGCTTGCAGCATTTTGCGTGCGCCTTTGAGGTCGCGCACGGCGTAGTAGGCATTGCCCAATTCGGCTTTGGCGCGGGCATTGCTCGGGTCGACCTCAACCACGCGCTCGAGCGCCAAAATGGCACGGGTGTAATGACCCGTTTGGTTGGCTGCGGCGCCCAAGGCCAGGTCGTAATCGACATCGCCCGCACGCTCTTGCTCCAGCGGATCCAGTAGGGCAAAGGCTGCTGGCGCGTCGTTGGCGCGCAAATGGCTTGCGGCTTGCTCGACGACTGCGTCTTTGACGGCCCAAGCGGGGTTGCAGAGTGTGCCCAGCACCAAGGCGGCAGCCAAGTACAAAGGGCGGGGTGTAGAGGTCAGCAGATTCATGGTGGGCAGGCAATGAGCGCAGTATGGATTGAAAGAAAAGCTCGCGCGCCTTTAGGTGTGCGAGCTGATGCCGCCAAGGTAAGCGGCAAAGCTTATGGTGTGGTGTTGGCGCCGCGATCCAAAATGGCCGATGCGCCGACGCCGCCAAAGTCAGGGTGTACAAAGCCGACGCTCAAACCCGCGCGCTCTGCGTTGCCGCCTATCAGCATGCCGTTGATGTCGGCCGCGTATTGCGTACTACTATCTACTACAGTGCCGGGGCCCGCGAAAGCGGTACTGTTAGGTGATAAGTCCATGCCGCCAGATACGGTCAAGGAGGATGTTTGTCGTGAGCCATATGCATTCATTTCCATGGCCATACTGACCGTTGCAAAAGCTGCATTCGGGTCTACGCTCAAGTCGGCTAGCGTTATTTGACCTGCTCCGTGGTCGACTGAGCCGTCGGGGCGCATAGCCGAGACATACTGAGCCGTGTTGTCCAAGAGTTTGTAAGTCAAATATTGCGGATTACCCAGGCCATCTTGTGCTTGCGCTTGTGCATTCGCCAGTGGCGTCTCATTACCCATCACGAAAGTCATGGCTTGCCAGCTTGCAGGATATGTGCCCGCTACATTGCTGCCGCCAGCACGCCAGCGACCTAAGTAGGCAAAGTCAT
>CAZUUN010000090.1:4822-6521 GCA_964622735.1 uncultured Burkholderiaceae bacterium
GCCCTGATCGTCTAAACCCTCCATAGGCAGCGTAGGGTCGCGGCGCGTTTCCGGCTTGGGCAAGTCGGCACGCGGGTTGGTGATGAGCGGCGGCATATCGCTAGAGCGTACGATGGCGCTCTCGCCAGCAGCCAAGCCGACGCAACCCGCTAAGGTACACAGCTCGATGCCGTCCTGCTCAGTCGTGGCGATGACATTGCCTTTGTCGTCATATTGCAAGGTGAATGCGGAGCCGCGTATGCCCAAAGTGGCTGTGGTGGTGCGGACCACATAGTTCTTTTTGTTGCGTTTGCCGATCAAGCCGGTAATGGCACGCATGCTGCCGCGCAGCAAGCGGCTGGCAAAGCTGTCTTCGCTGGCATTGCGCGCATCGATATATTTTTCAATCACATACTCAGATTTGGGGCCGACGGCAACATAAGCGCCATCGCTAAAGCGCAATTGCGCTTGGCCTTGCTCTGTCACCACCGTATCGCCTGAGCGCACCACCAAGCCTTTGCTGGCTGGCTGCAGTTGGCCTTGCGCCTTGATCTGTGCTTGGCCTTGGCTATAAATAACAGTGGCGGCGCTGTTGCTGGTGGCGGCTGATGCATAGGCGCAAGCCACGACAGTGAATCCGAGTAAGGCAAGTTTGACGCCTTGCTGGGTAAGCAGGTGTTGGGTGTTCATAGTGTTTCTCCGTCCCTTGACCCAAAGCCGACAAGGCTGGGGTTTGATTGCTCTTAAGTGTAGTCAGGGAGTCACCAAAAGTCACTGGTTCGCTGAAAATTTTACAAGTCGGCGTGTAACAATGCCTAGACTTTATGAAGCACATACCCCGCAAACGCTTTGGTCAGCATTTTCTGACCGATCAGTCCATTATTGAGGCCATCGTCGGCGCCATAGCGCCCAAAGCGGGGCAGCAAATGGTGGAAATCGGCCCCGGCTTGGGCGCGCTGACCCAGCCTTTGCTCGAGCGTGCTGGCGCTTTGACGGTGATTGAGCTCGACCGCGACTTGGCCGCTCATTGGCGCGCGCGCGGCGGCGTGCAAGTGATCGAAAGCGATGTCTTAAAAGTGGATTTTCGGGCAGTTTTTGGATCAAATTTACCAATTCAGGCCGCCGAAGCTGCCACAGCAGCTACTGAATCGATAGTAAATACGGGTCTGCGCATTGTGGGCAATCTGCCTTACAACATCTCCACACCGATTTTGTTTCACCTGCTGCCTTATGCCGAGATGGTGCAAGACCAGCACTTCATGCTGCAAAAAGAGGTGATTGAGCGCATGGTGGCCAAGCCCTCCACGGCGGCTTATGGCCGACTGTCGGTGATGCTGCAGTGGCGCTACGCCATGGAGAATTTTTTGCATGTGCCGCCAGAGGCGTTTGATCCGCCACCGCGCGTTGACAGTGCCGTGGTGCGCATGGTGCCACGCGCACAGCCTGCGCCTTTGCAGCCCAAAGTGCTAGAAGAATTGGTGCAGGTGGCTTTTAGCCAGCGGCGCAAAATTTTGCGCAACACTTTGGGCAAATGGCTGGCCGAGCGCGGCTTTGCGGGCGAATTTGACGAGAAGCGCCGCGCCGAAGAAGTGCCCGTTTCAGAATATATTCAATTAGCGCAGGCGATAGGCGCCCAGCCTGCGACTATCGTGCTACAATAAGATCCTTGACGCGGAGTGGAGCAGCCTGGTAGCTCGTTGGGCTCATAACCCAAAGGTCG
>CAZUUN010000091.1:0-6366 GCA_964622735.1 uncultured Burkholderiaceae bacterium
GCCCCAAGATGATGCAATGCACGGCGGCTACGCCTTTGCCTTCGTTGCTCCATTGAAAGGTGCGGTGGGCAAATTGGATGTGTACGCCCTGCGCCAAGAGGTAAGACCACAAGACGCCGACTTGTTCACCCTGGCAAATGCTGTTGGTGGAAACCAAGGCCGTTTGCACGGCAGGATTGACCTGCATATAAACCGTGGCCTTGACATGCCAGCAGGTGACGAAATCCAGCAGGCCGTTGTTGGCGATATGCCCCAGCACTTGGGCGCTGTCGGCTTTTTGATCTGCGCTTTGGTATTTAGCACCCACAAACGGCGGATTGCCGACGATGTAGCTGCAAGACTCAGGCGGCAGCACCGCCGCCCAATCGAGGCGCAAGGCATTGCCGTGGGCAATGTGCGCGGTTTGGGTCAGCGGCACGCTGGGGCGCGTGGTGCCAAAACGGCTGGCGGCGTGCAGGTTCATTTGGTGGTCGGTGATCCACATGGCGACTTGGGCGATGTGGGCGGCGCTGGCGTCGATCTCGATGCCGTAGAACTGATTGACGCTGACGCGGCTGAGGGTCGAGACATCGAGCAGGCCGCGCCCTTTTTGCGCGCCGCCCTTGGCGGTGAAGAACAAGAGGTCGATGAGTTCGATCTCAAGCAAGCGCAGCTCGCGGTAGGCGATGACGAGGAAGTTGCCGCAACCGCAAGCGGGGTCAAAGATGTTGATGGTGGGCAGGCGCTCGTAGAGCGCCTTGAGCCGTGGCGGGCTGTGGCGCGCGGCTTGCAGTTCGGCGCGCAGGGCATCCATAAACAAGGGGTTGATGGCGCGCAAGATGTTGCGCTCTGAGGTGTAGTGCGCGCCCAGCTCGCGGCGGCTGGCGCTGCGGCTCATGTCGGGTTCGCTTTGCTCTAGCACGCCCTGAAACATGGCGCCAAAGATGGCGGGGCTGATGCCTGACCAGTCGAGGTTGGCGCAAGCGAGTACGAGCTGGCGCAAGCGGCTGTCGAAGTCGGGCGTGGGCGTGCGCTGTGCAAACAGTTGGCCGTTGATGTAGGCAAAGGCGGCGAGGTCTTCGTCCAGCAGGCGGCTGCGTTGCTCGGGTGCTTGGTTGAGCACATCAAACAGTTTGGCCAAGCGCTCGCCCAGGTCAGCGCCATCAGGCCGCGTGGTTTGCAGCAGTTGGTTGAATTGGTGGTTGTTGCCAAAGATGGCGGTGTCGTCGGCAAAAAAGCAAAACAAGAGGCGCGTGAGGAAGACTTCTAAATCGCGGCCCTTGAAGTTGGACTGCAAGAGCGCCTCGTGCAGTTGCGCCATTTGTTCGGCGGCGCGGCGGTCGGCTTCGGTTTCTTCGGTGATGACGCTGGCGTCGTCGGCAACCAAGAAGCGGAACCAGTCGGCGTGCTGCGGCAGCTCGGCCAGGCTGCATTGGTGTTGGCTGTCTTGGGCCAAGTCAAACAGGGCCAAGCGGCCAAAGTCGTGCAGCAAGACAAAGCGCGGCTGGTGTTGCGGCGGGCAGCCCCAGCGGTATTCTTCGGCTTGTTGGCGCGCTTTGCTCAGGTCTTTGCCCAGCGATTTGCCCTCGATGATGAGCAGGCCGGGGATGAAGCCATCCATATAGCCGGTGCTGCCATCGCGTTTGCTGACTTTGTATTCGCGCTGGTAGTGGTGTTTGTCGAGGTCGAAGCAGGCGAGGAATTCGGCGGTGTAGAGCTTTTCGTCGGCCTCTTCGCTGCTGGCGCTCTCCCAGCGCAGGGCAAATTGGCTCAGGCGGCTGCGGATTTCGTGCGTGGACAGGGCGCGCTGGCGGCTGGCGATGGTGGTTTTACTGGGGCTGGGCATAGGGCGCGGTGGTGAAGCTGTTGTTAGAGGTGTATTTAAAGGTGTTTGGGGTGTTTTTAGGCATGTTTTAGGGCTTTTAGGCCGTCAAACCTGCCTGAGCAGCTAGTGTTTTAGTAGTTATATTTGCTGCGTTTTGATCTGTTCGATGACGCAAAAGGCGGCGACCATGTCGCCTTCGTCGCTCAGGCTCAGGTGCGCTTGCAAGTGCTGGGCTTGCAGCCAGGCGCCAAAGTCGGGGGCAAATTGCCAATAGGGTTTGCCCAAGTCGTCATTGGCCACACTGCATGATTGCCAGCCAAAGCGCCCGCGTATGCCCGTGCCCAGGGCTTTGGCCAGGGCTTCTTTGGCGGCAAAGCGGCTGGCTAAGTAGGACAGGCCGCGTGTTTGGTTAGCGGCCAAGCGCGCTTGAAAAATCGCGCACTCGGCAGGCGTGAGGATGCGCTGCGCCAAGCGCAGGCTGTGGCGGGCGTAGGCGGCTGCTATGCGCTCGACGCGGCAGATATCGACCCCAATGCCGTAAAGCGGCGTTTGCAGCTGCGGCAAAAGCGCGGCGGCTGCGGGTATTTTGGGATTTGAAATGTTTGCTTGCACGCCCCGATTGTGCCAACATTGGCAGACAAACGCAGCCAAATCCAGTCTGGCGCGGGCAAGTGTGGCTAAAACCCGTGGGTTATGGGTGCAGTTGGCACACTTTGTGCATATCTAGGTGGAATCAAGCCGCACTTGCAAGAGGTCGACAGTTTTGGCCACTGCTGTAGCTGCGGCGCACACATTTTTGGAAGTACACACATGGCACTCTTTGGTTGGCTGACTGGTAAGAAGAAAAAAACAAGCCGCGCAAAACCGCATCCGGCCGATGCGATGGACTCGGTGATGTATGAGGCGGGCGTGGAGTTTGGCGCGGTGCCCGAGCGCAAGCCCGTTGCGCCTAACACCCAAGACGCGGTGTTGAGCGCCGCCGAGCAGGCGATTGAGCAGCGCCGCAAGCAGCGCAAGGCTGACCGCATGGGCCGCCGCGAGGCTTTGTTTGGCATCGTGCGCGAGTCGATGTTGCGTGCGGGCATTTTGTCGTCGGCCTATAAATTCAAGGTTTTGTCGATAGACCAAAAGGGGCGGCACTTTTTGGTGCTGCTTGATTTGTCGCTGGATTTGGCGCGCAGCGAGCCTGCCTCGCGCTTGTTAGAGATTGAGAAAATGATCGTCGAGAACGCGCAAAACCGCGTGCAAGTGACGGTGCAAGCGGTCTATTGGCGGCATTACCAAGCGGCTGCCGCTAACCCTGCACGCCCAGCGGGTGAAGGCAACGCAACGGTTAGCCCCTTGCGCGCAGCAGCAGCGGCGCGCACGGCAGCAGCGGCCGCAGCTGCGCCCACAGGCGAATCGCTCAAGGCGGCGCTGGGTTCATCGGCAGACTCGATCGCAGCGGCGCTGAGTGCGGCCCGCGAAAGAATGCCCGCCGCGCCCAACACCCGCCCCTCTGAATTGGGCGGCCCCAGCACGGGTTCGATGGCGCAGGCGACGGCGAATTTTGCGGCGACGCTGCCGATTTCGAAAGCTGGCGCTGCGCCCGAGGTCGACCAGTCACTTTTTGCCAGCACGCAGATCGTGCAGCGCAAAGGCGATGATTTGAGCGAAGACGAAATCCATGCTTTCCAGCAAGCCCTGAATGCGGGCAGCAACGCGGCGCCAGCCTTGGCCGCATCGCGCCCAGCTGCGCTAGAAGCCAATGACTACCAACCGAGCATCTTTATCACCGGGCGCGGGCAGGTCAAGCCCTCGCTGCACGATGACGATGACGATGACTTCGACGGTCAGCTGAGCATGACGCAGCACGGCGAATTGCGTTAAAGCGGTAGCGTCATCAAGCGGCGTCGGGCGGTTGAAAGCCGCTTTGCCCGCGTCTTGTTCGAATTAAAATAAGCGCTGGGGTTTACCCCAGTGCTTTTCTGCGCTTGGACAAATTTGTCATTTTCGCAGGCGCAGCGCGGGGCAAACTAACATATTCGTGCATTTGGCCTAGGCCGTGCGTGGCGCTGCTTGGCTGTTGTCGCCCGATTCGCACTAACGGCGCCAGCGCTTGCATCATCGTCCTAATAGACGGGCGCTGGCTGCGACAAGGCGCTCTATATTAGAGCGCATGAATACATTAAATTTCCAAGACAAAGTCGTGTTGATCACTGGCGGCGCTAAAGGCGTGGGCCACGGTATCAGCGAATGTTATCTAGCGCAGGGCGCAACCGTGGTGGTCTGTGGCCGCAGCGCGCCTGAGAACGAGGCCGAGTTGCCGCGCAGCAGCGCGTCAGGCAGCGAGCGCGTAGCGGACTTTATACCTTGCGACATTCGCGATGTGGCCGCCAGCCAAGCGCTGGTGGATGCGATTGTTGCCAAATACGGCCGCCTGGATGTGCTGGTGAACAACGCGGGCGGCGCGCCGCACGCGCTGGCGGCTACCGCCTCACCGCGCTTTCACGAAAAAATCATTGCGCTGAATTTGACTGCGCCGCTGACCTTGGCACAAATGGCCAACAAAGTGATGCAAGAGCAAGCTGAAGGCGGCGTGATTGTCTTCATTGGCTCAGTCAGCGCACTGCGTCCTTCGCCTGGCACGGCGGCTTATGGCGCGGCCAAAGCGGGCGTGCTTAGCTTGGTCACTAGCCTTGCGGTGGAGTGGGCGCCAAAAGTGCGCGTCGTGGGTGTGAGCCCCGGCATGGTTTTGACGGATCAAGCGCATTTGCATTTTGGCGATGCCGACGGCATCGCCGCGATTGCCAAAACCGTACCGATGGACCGCTTGGCGCAGCCAGCCGACATCGGCAACGCCTGCGTGTTTCTCAGCAGTCCACAAGCGACTTATGTCAGTGGCTCTAGCTTGACAGTGCATGGCGGCGGCGAGCGCCCCGCATTCTTAGATGCCGCGAATGCCAAGGTTTAAGGGCTAAATTTTAAGTTTTTAAGGGTCTTTTGGGTGATTTAGCCCATCAAGCCTGCCAGAGCAGCTATTGAATTAGTAGTAATTGACGACAGATAACAAGGAGAACGCCTTGACGGATGTAAAAACAGAACCCGCATGGATGGCGCCGATACGCGCCGAGATCGGCAAAGAGTGCGGCAAATTGTTCGCCTGGGACCCCGTGAACGCGCCCATGATTCGTCACTGGTGCGAAGCCATGGGTGTGACGAATCCCGTCTACACCGACGCGCAAGCCGCCGAAGCCTCAATCCACGGCGAGCAAGTCGCACCGCCTGCCATGCTGCAAGCGTGGATTTTGGCTGGCCTAAACAAGCAGTATCCACCCGCGTCGAGCAAAGACAACCCGTATAAAGTGCTGACCATGCTCGAAGAGCAGGGCTTTCCCGCTGTAGTCGCGGTCAATACCGAGCTGACTTTTGCGCGCTATTTGCGCATGGATGAGCGCCTGTACTACACCAGCACCATCACCGACATCAGCGAAGAGAAAGCCACGGGCTTAGGCTTGGGCTACTTCGTCACGCAAATGCAGCAGTACTACAGCGTGGCTGAAGACGGCGGCAAAGATGAGCATGTGGGCAGCATGATGTTCCGCCTGTTCAAGTTCAAATCGACCCAGCCCGTCAAGCCGATTGAAGCGAGCAGCGAAAAATCAAGCGTGCCAAAAATTGGCCGCTCTATGCCCGGCATCAGCCCCGACACCCAGTTCTGGTGGGACGGCGTGAACGCGGGCAAACTGCTGATTCAGCGCTGCAAAGCCTGCAACACCCTGCGCCACCCGCCAGGGCCCGCTTGCCCCGAGTGCCAGTCGTTTGAGTGGGACACGGTCGAGAGCAAAGGCGTGGGCCATGTCTACTCCTTCGTCGTCATGCATTACCCCGAAGTGCCGCCGTTTGAGCATCCGAACCCCATCGGCCTGATTGAGCTGGACGAAGGCACGCGCTTGGTAGCGCAGTTGCTGGGCAAAAAGCCGAGTGAGATCAAGGTCGGGCAGCGCGTGCAGTTGGAATTCAACACCTTCAATGATGGCGCTTTGACGCTGCCGCAGTTCCGCATTTTGGACGCCGCTTAAAGCGCAGCTAAAAACTCAAGTACGCACAAGGAAAGACACACCATGGATTTTTTACTGAACGAAGACCAACTGGCTTTTGCCGATTCGGCCAAAGCGGTATTCGCTGACTTTTGCAGCCCCGATCAGCAAGTGGCCTACGAGGCTGGCAGCGCCGGCATGATGACCGAGCTGTGGCAGCAATGCGTGGCCAACGGCCTGAACGGCATCGTTTTGCCTGAGGCCGATGGCGGCCTAGAGATGGGCATGACCGAGCTGATGGCGGTGGTCATAGAGCAAGGCAAAGCGCTAGCGCAAGTACCGTTGTGGGAGCAACAAATCGCCCGCGCTTGCGTGGCGCACTTTGGCTCGGCGGCGGCAAAGGCGGCTTTGAAAGAAGACGACATCGTCACCGTTGGCCTTGAGAATACTATTAATAAAATAGCTGCTCAGGCAGGTTTGACGGCTCAAAACGGCAAAATGAATGGTAAATCTGAGGCTGTGCCCTTTGCCGATAGCGCCCAG
>CAZUUN010000092.1:0-3721 GCA_964622735.1 uncultured Burkholderiaceae bacterium
TGATGGCGACGGTTGGTTTATTCGTATCACTCTTTAATCTCTTCACCAGTTTGCTGAGCCTATTTGGGTTTAGCAGCAGTGGCGACTGATTTAGCAAAAAATAGCGCAACTAATCAAGTTGCGCGTCCGCGACAAGAATTGGAAAAATGATGGAAACAATAGGAACCTGGTGGATGTGGACGGGCTTTGCCGTCTTTGTGGTGGTGGCCCTTGCCACTGACCTTTTGGTCATGGAAAAACAAGGGGCCCACAAAGTCACCATGAAGGAAGCCTCTCTGTGGAGCATCCTCTGGTTCTCTTTGGCCTTCGTGTTTGTGGCCGCTTTGTGGTGGTATCTAAACAGCTCGCAGGGGCGAGAGGTGGCGAACACCGTTTCTATGCAGTTCATCACCGGCTATCTGGTTGAGAAAAGCCTATCGATAGACAACATTTTTGTCTTCCTGATGATTTTTTCGTACTTTGCTGTCCCTGAGCAATACCAAAAACGCGCACTCATCATTGGCATCATCGGTGCTATTGTGCTGCGTGCAGTACTCATTCTTGCCGGTGCATGGCTCTTGGCTACCTTTCATTGGTTGCTTTATGTATTCGGCGCCTTCCTCGTGATAACTGGAGTCAAGATGTGGCTTGCAGCAGGCAAAGAGCCAGACATTGCGAGTAACCCTGTATTGAAGTTTTTGCGCAGCCGGATCAAAATCAGCGACCGTTTTGATGGTGAGAAGCTCACGACGCGCATCGGCGGCATCAAATACTACACGCCGCTGTTTGTAGTGCTGGTGATGATCGGTGTAACAGATGTCATCTTTGCAGTAGACAGCATCCCCGCTATCTTTGCCATTACTAGTGACCCCTTCATAGTCCTCACGGCTAACGTATTTGCCATTTTAGGTTTGCGTGCTTTGTACTTCCTGCTTGCAGATATGGCCAGCCGCTTTCACCTGCTTGCTTATGGATTGGCCCTAGTGCTTGTGTTCATTGGTGGCAAGATGCTTTTGATAGATTTCTACAAAGTCCCAATTGGAATTGCGTTGATGGTGACTGCCAGCTTGATCATTGCATCAGTAATTGCGTCAGTAATTACCAGTCGATCAGACAAAGTTGCATCTACTAAACCCAAGCAAATCGAAGGAGGGCGCGCAAAGCCAGAATCTCGTTCTCTGCAGCGCGATGGCGAAGGTCGCCTCATAGCGCTGACATTAGATTCTGAGGAGCGCCCGGAGCTCGCGACTCATGGGGAAAGCTGGCTAGTTGCAATTGACGGTTCAGCTCACTCCCTGCAAGCACTATCCGAAGCCATGCGACTGGCAAAAGACTCAAGCCCGGCTAGGCTGGAACTGATTTATGCCCATGCGTGGTTAAGCACAGAAGCCGCAGAAACCCACCTAGCCGACTTTGGCTGGACGGCTGCAGCTGAAGCCTGCGCAATACTGGATGCAAATGGAGTTGCTTGGAGATTGCATGTGCATATGGGGGAGCCCGCACACAGCATCGTCACATTGGCGAAGTCATTAAATAGTCGCGGCATAGTGATCGGGGCACGCGGATTGAGCACCACAGAGGGCCTGCTGCTGGGTTCGGTCGCACAGCAAGTCCTCCATGCGGCGCAGGGGCCAGTTTTGGTAGTACGCACCCCGGTGGAAGCGCGAATTGGTAAGCAAGGGGCTCAGTAGCCAATGCCCCAGTCTACAAGTAAGAGTCCTTCGAGAAGGCTGCGTTCGTGGCTGCGGGCGCTAGAGCCACGCGTTTTAGACAGTCTGAATGGTCGTCGCCTCAAAAAGCTTCGCCCTTGGCTAGACCAGCATGATGTCTTTAGCTTTAATCGTGAGCCATTGGCCCGAGGCGTTGCTTTTGGAATGTTCTGCGGCCTATTTCCAGCGCCCATACAGATAATTGGCAGCTTGATGATGTGCGCGCGGCTTAGGGGGAACGCCATCGCTGCAGCCATCACGACGGCATACACAAATCCTTTGACGATTGTCCCCTTTTATTGGTTAGCGTTTCAAGTTGGCGCCTTACTGCTGCCAGGGCAGCACACCATGCCTCCGTTTGTAGCGCCTGAAGGTGGCGCGGGCGCTTGGACAGTGGCCTTAAGCGAGTGGGTCAGTGCACTGGGCTGGCCTTTGCTTATCGGCTTGCCAATACTGGCAAGCTTGCTGGCAGTTAGCGCTTATGCTTTGGTCCAGATATTCTTTCTGATCCCAGTCATCCGCCGTGCCAAGCGAATGAGCGCACGCAAGACTTAATGGGACAGCCGTGCTGGAGCTGATCAAACATAAAGCGCTGCAAGCCCGAGTGCTCTGCCGCAGATGCAATAACGATGGCTTCGCCCTGTGCCACATGCGAGTCTGATGCTGCAATATCCATACACAGCTTCAGCAATTGTTCGCATCATGCGGGTGCCCTCATTTCGTTCATTAGCTGCACCAGCCTTACCTCATCGACAGGATGTCTGACATTGGCAGCTGGTGGCTAGACAACAGGTCTTCACAAAATGTATCGAGTACATCTTGTAAAGCCCCTCGGTCTAAGCCGAGCGGGGCTTCAACCCCAAGTAAAAGCTCAATCAAAGATTTCGCTCAGCCAAGACTTCTGCCGTTTGTGCTTATAGCCTCGTGCCTGGCCAAAGTCAGAATCCACAAAGTCGGGCTGTGACCGCTTGGGTGAGGCTCCTCTGGAGGGCTCTGGCGCAAGAGCTGCTCGATCTATCAACTTGTCCAGTTCACCACGATCAAGCCAAACGCCACGGCATTGTGGGCAGTAATCAATCTCGACACCTTGGCGGTCAGTCATCACCAAGGCAACATCATTGCAAGTAGGGCATTTCATACATTCTTCCTTTAAAGGTGGTTATTAAGATCTTGAGTCGCGGGATAGATCGTATGGATGTATCAACTTTGGAACCAGTCACTTCTTAGAAATGAAGGGTTGTGAAAAACCTTTGTATTAACGAAAAATCACTGAGCTAATTTTTGCCTAAAAAAGTAGCTGTCATTTCAAACTGATTTTTATTACATTTACGGCAAAAAGGCGAGCTGGACACCGTGATTTACAGCGCTAGCATTCGCATTCAAGACATAGCGCCTGCGGCTTGAGACTTTGTGGTAAATGGCAAGCCCGCGCTCGATGGGAGATGGAGCGCCAGAGCGTGCGCACCGAGAAAGACAGCGGCATCGTGGCGGCGCTGCCCAAGCTGGCGCTGTAAAGCCCAGCCTGCTGCACGTGCTCTGTCGCAAGAATAATGGCGCTGAGGCATTGCTATGATTTTATATAGTATTTTCAATGCTATTTTTGACATTTAAATCCGTGAAAACTGCCTGGGCAGCTATTGTTTTTATCGGTGTTTTTGGTTTTTTAAGCCAGCTCATGGCCAGTGGCAGCTTATAATTGCGGCAGATTCGTTTGCATAGGCGCGCTTGGCTGGCGCGCTGTTTTTTTGCCTGTGCGCCAGCACTTTTTGACTCTAGGCCCCTTTGACCATGACCGCAGATCAACTTCAAGAACTGATAGCCACTGGCTTGCCTTGTTCCCATTTGGAAGTGCAAGGCGATGGCCGCCATTGGTATGCCGTGGTGGTGTCTGAGGCTTTTGAGGGTGTGCGCCCGATTGCGCGCCACCAAAAAGTCTATGCCACGCTGGGCAACCGCATGGCTACGGACGAGGTGCACGCGCTGTCGATCAAGGCGTTTACGCCCGCAGAATGGGCGGCGCAGCCTACCCAAGC
>CAZUUN010000092.1:3821-6359 GCA_964622735.1 uncultured Burkholderiaceae bacterium
GCTTGCCTTTGCCGCTTAGCTTGCCGCAAAGTCGGGTCACAGAAAGAAATCAATCATGGATAAATTAGTAGTGCGTGGCGGCAAAGCGCTGAACGGTACGGTGGATATATCGGGCGCGAAGAACGCCGCTTTGCCCGAGATGTGCGCGACGCTGCTCACCGCCGATACGGTCAAGCTCATCAATGTGCCGCGTCTGCACGATGTCGCGACCATGCGCAAACTGCTGGCGAATATGGGTGTAGAGACCGAAACCCACGGCGAACGCGGTGGCATGAGTTTTGTGGCGGCTGACAGCATCACGCCCGAAGCGCCCTATGAGTTGGTGAAAACCATGCGTGCTTCGATTTTGGCGCTGGGCCCTTTGTTGGCGCGTTTTGGCCATGCCAAGGTGTCGCTGCCGGGCGGTTGCGCCATCGGCTCGCGCCCAGTTGATCAGCACATCAAGGGCTTGCAAGCCATGGGCGCTGAGATCACGGTGGAGCACGGCTACATCATGGCCAAGTTGCCCGCAGGCCAAAAGCGTTTGCACGGTGCGCGCATCGTGACGGATATGGTGACCGTGACGGGCACTGAGAATTTTATGATGGCCGCTGCGCTGGCTGATGGTGTGACGGTGTTAGAGAACGCCGCGCAAGAGCCAGAGATCACCGATTTGGCTGAAATGCTGATCAAAATGGGCGCGCAAATTGAAGGCCAAGGCAGCAGCCGCATCACCATCACGGGCGTCGCCAAACTGCATGGTTGCGAACACGCGGTGGTGGCGGACCGCATTGAAGCGGGCACATTTTTGTGCGCGGCGGCAGCAACGGGTGGCAGCGTGCGCCTGAACCACGCACGCGGCGAGCACCTAGATGCCGTAATAGAAAAACTGCGCGATGCCGGTGCAACTGTTGAATGCGGCGAGGGTTATATCAGCTTGAGCAGCCCTGGCGCACGCGCGCTGACGGCGCAGGGCTTTCGCACGACGGAGTACCCAGGCTTTCCGACCGATATGCAGGCGCAGTTTATGGCGCTGAATGTGAAGGCTGAGGGCGCGAGCGTCATAACCGAGACGATTTTTGAAAACCGATTCATGCATGTGAATGAATTGGTGCGCTTGGGCGCAAAGATTGAAGTCGACGGCAAAACCGCAGTCGTGACGGGCGTGCCGCAGCTCTCGGGCGCCACGGTGATGGCGACCGATTTGCGCGCCTCCGCCGGTTTGGTGATTGCTGGCTTGGTGGCCGATGGCGAGACGGTGATCGAGCGCATCTATCACCTTGACCGTGGTTATGACCAAATGGAAGACAAGCTGAAAGCTTTGGGCGCTGATATTGAGCGCGTGAGCTAAAAGCGGTGCTTGAAGCACCTTAAAGCCGTATTCAGGCAAAAATAAGAGCGTTTTATGGCTTTTAAGCCGTCAAACCTGCCTGAGAAGCTATTAAATCAGTAGTGATTTTGCCCGATTAAGGGTAAAAAATCAATAGCTTGTAGCCGACGATCTCGTTCGCGAGTTCGTTGTTCTCAATCTCGACCACGGCTTGGCCGCTGACCTCGGCGCTGGCGTTGAGATTGTGTGTCGGCAGGCCCAGCTCATTCGGCTTAAACACGCGGCGCACCAAGACTTGGCCGTCTTGGTCATTCAAACTGAGCAAAATATGGGGCGTGGCGACGGGCACACGCGCTTTATTGCGCAGCCCAACGCTGACGCGGTATTGCGTATCGCGCACTTTGCTAAAGCTCGACTCATCCAAAATCAAAGACTGCGTGCTGCGCCACGGCTCGACCGTGCAAGCCAAATACGCGCACAGCTGGGTCAAATACGGTTTGCTTTGCGGTGCGGCAGCGGCGATGTAGTCGCGTTTGAACACCACCACTTGCAGCGCCAAGGCCAGCGTTAAGAGCAAGGCGAGTACATAAAGCGTCAAGCGCACACCGGGTTTGCGCCAGTAGGCGCGGCGCTGCGCGGCGCGAATGAATTCGGGTGTTTCTAGCGGCTCGGCTTCGTCTAAATTCCAGTCTGGATCGGGGCTGTCGGCCAAGTAGCTAGCCTTGGCAGGGCTGGCTTCATCGTCCGCGTCTGCTGTCTCAGCTTCGACAATGCTTTGTGCAGACGGGCGGCTCTCTAGCGTGGCTGGCTGGCTAAGCGGCAAGCTATCGAGGGCAGCGGGTTGGCTGCTGCGCGGCAGGCTGCTGCTAAAACCAAAATCATCTTCTTCGATGCTGGCTAGCGGCGTTTTTACTTCCGGCGCTTTGGCCTCTGGCGTTTTGGGGGGCGCAGCGGGTGGCAGGCTCGCGCTTAAGGCCGCTGGCGCACTGTTGCTGAACTTGGCCGCGCTGGCGCGCGCTTGCAAAAGGCTTTGGGCAAAGCCTTCGGCTGACTCGGTTTTGCTGTCGCTGCTGCTGGGGCTGCGAGGCAAATCGTAGCCAAAGCTGGATGCGTCTTGCGGCTGGAAGGCCGAAGAAGAAAAATCGACCGCAGGCGGCCAGCTGGGCGCTGTCGGAGCTGGTGCTGGTGCTGGTGCTGGTGCTGGTGCTGGTGCTGGTGCTGGTGCTGGT
>CAZUUN010000093.1:0-6336 GCA_964622735.1 uncultured Burkholderiaceae bacterium
CGCGACCACGGTGCTGTCAATATTGGCAATGGCATAGCCGCGCTCGGGCAGTAGTTTGCCAATGTGCTGCAACAAAACCCACGAGTCGGCATTTTTAAAATCTGCGCTGGTATCCGGAAAATGCTTGCCGATATCGCCCAGCCCCAGCGCGCCTATCAGCGCATCAGTGATCGCATGTAGCAGTACATCAGCGTCGGAATGGCCAAGCAAACCTTTGCTGTGCGGAATGGTGACGCCGCCCAGCACCAAAGGGCGACCTTCGACCAGAGCGTGGATATCCCAGCCTTGACCGATTTTGAAAGGGATTGTTTTCAGCGTCATGTTTGTTGCTCCGCACGCAGGCGCAAGATACTCTGCGCCAGGGCAAAATCTTCAGGGTAAGTGACTTTTAAATTGTGTGTGTGACCGGGGAGCAAGAGCGGCGCATGGCCGGCCTGCTCCATCGCGCTAGCCTCATCGCTGACGGCATGGCAAGCTGCCAGCGCAGTTTGCAACTCGCCCAAGCGAAACATCTGCGGCGTTTGCGCCAGCCACTTGTTGCTGCGCTCCACCGTCTCGGCCACGCGCTGGGCGCTGTCTGCCGCTTTCAGCGTATCGGCCACGGGCACGGCGAGCAGGCCACCGCTGTCAGCCGCTTGGCAGGCTTGCAGCAGGCGGCGCACCCACGCGGGCTCTATCAGGCAGCGGGCGGCATCGTGCACCAGCACCCAGTCGCCCACCTCAGCGCCGCAGTGCGCGCGCAAATGCTGCAAGCCGTTAGCAACCGTTTGCGCCCGCGTAGCGCCGCCGCAATAGGCCACGCTGACATTAGCAGTTGGCTGGCACAGCGCGGAAAAGTGCGCATCGTCAGGTGCCAACACCACCAGCGTTTGCGCCATTTCAGTCAGCGGCTGCAGCGCATCAAGCGTGTGCTGCACCACTGGCCGCCCTAATATAGGCTGGTATTGTTTGGGTAAATCTGCACCCGCGGCGCTCTTGGCTTGCGCGCGTGCGCCCACGCCAGCGCAGGGCAAAAGAAGAAAACAGCGTGAAGATTCATTCATGCAGCGATTTTGCTTGAAAAATTCAACGAGGCCTAAATTGGCCGCTTGCTCTATGCTAGAATTCTGGTCTTGTTAGCGCACAGCCTAACAGTTTGGCTCGATAGCTCAGTTGGTAGAGCAGCGGATTGAAAATCCGCGTGTCGGTGGTTCGATCCCGCCTCGAGCCACCAAACAAACAAAAAAGCCTGCTATTTAAACGATAGTGGGCTTTTTTCATTTTTGGCGTTTACAGACTGGCGTAAACAGTGATTGCCATGTCTGTCCCCGTCAAACGCCGACAAAACCACGCTGGGGCGTGGTGGGTGTTGTGTTCGTCAGCGGTATGAAACTGCGGGGCCAATACTTTGCGTTAGCATACGCCGCGGTGAAGACCCAACCATATCGGACACCCGGTCAAGAACTTCTTCATACACAAGGATGTGCCATGGATCCAGTTACCCAAGCCGCGCTAGGATCGGTATTTGCGCAAAGCAGTGCTAGTGCCAAACAGCTGGGCAAAGCCGCCCTCATCGGAGCCTTGGCTGGCATGGCGGCTGATTTGGATGTCCTGATCCGCTCGGACACCGACCCTCTGTTTGCGCTGGAATTTCACCGCCACTTTACCCACTCACTGCTCTTTATTCCGTTTGCGGGTTTGCTCTGCGCTCTGGTTTTGCACCCCTTACTTGGCAAGCGCTGGCAACTGACTTTTTGGCACACTTTCCTTTGGTGCGTGCTAGGTTACGCCACTCACGGCCTGCTGGATGCTTGCACCAGCTACGGCACGCAACTCTTATGGCCGCTCAGTAATCAGCGTTTTGCCTGGGACACCATTTCCATCATCGACCCCCTCTTTACCCTGCCCCTGCTGGCGCTGGTGGTGGTCGCGGCGCGGCTCAAATCAAAACGCTGGGTATGGCTGGGCCTGCTCTGGGGCGCGCTGTATATGTCGCTGGGTTTTGTGCAGCACGAGCGCGCCTTGCGCATGGGTAAAGAGCTGGCGGCCCAGCGTGGCCACACCACGCTCAGCATCGAGGCCAAACCCAGCTTTGCCAATTTGCTGGTGTGGAAAGTCATCTACGCCACGCCCACGCACTACCATGTAGATGCCGTGCGCCCAGGCTGGCGAAAAAACAGCGTGTGGCAGGGCAGCAGTATTGCCAAACTGGACGTGGCGCGTGACCTGCCGTGGCTGGATCCCCTATCCCAACAGGCCAAAGACCTAGAGCGCTTTCGTTGGTTCTCTATGGGCTTTATTGCCTTGCACCCTGGCAATCCGCAGCAGATCATTGATATGCGCTATTCCATGTTGCCCCACAAAATTGATCCACTCTGGGGCATCCGGCTCGACCCACAGGCTGGGCGCGAGCAGCATGTGGAATTTATCAGCCTCAGGGGCGATGGGCTTGGGGCCTTCAAACAGTTGCAGGACATGGTGCTGGGACGCCAGCAAAAACCATAGCGGCTGCATGGATAGGCAACTCTGCGGCGAATAAGGCTGCTGGGCAGCGGCCTTTCAAACTCAGGCAAAATTAAAGCGCCATACAGATAGCGACATTGCGCACCAGCGCCGGAGTTTGCCCATGCCCCCTTCACGCAGCCATTTACGCACCCGCGCCGTCCACGCCGGCCAGCAGCCTGACGCATTAACGGGTGCGATCACCACCCCAATTACACAAAGCTCGGCCTTTAATTACGGCACGCTAGAGCGCGGCGCGGCGATTTTTGCGGGCGAGCAGCCTGGCTACCGTTACAGCCGCTTTGCCAACCCGACCGTGGCAGCCCTTGAAGCCAAAATGGCCGACCTAGAAGGCGCGCCTGCCGCTGTGGCTTTTGCCAGCGGCACGGCGGCGACATCATCAGTCTTACTCAGCTTGCTTAAACCCGGCGACGAGATCGCATTTTTAGGCCCGCTGTATGGCGGCACTGAGGGATTATTTCGCACGCTGGGCGAGCGTTGGAATATTCGGCCTGTGGATGCAACGCAAGCGGGCCTGGCCGCCAGCATCAGCCCCGCCACGCGCTTGATTTGGGTCGAGACACTGACGAACCCGAGCTTGCGCTTGCACGATTTGCCTGCCGTGGCGGCCATCGCCAAGACACACGGCATAACGACAATTGCAGACAACACTTTTTGCACGCCCTGCCTAACGCGCCCGCTGGAGCTGGGCATCGATTTAGTGCTGCATTCGATGACTAAATACTTAGGCGGTCACGGCGATGCCACGGGCGGCGTGGTGGCGGGCAAGGCTGATTTGATTGCCGCCGTGCGCAAAACAGGCCTCAGCCATGTGGGTGGCAATTTGTCGCCGCAAGAGGCGTTTTTGTTTTTACGCGGCATCAAAACCTTGCCGCTGCGCATGGCGGCGCACTGCGCGGGCGCAGCGGCTGTGGCGCAGTTTTTAGCCAGCCACCCCGCCGTGCGCACGGTGCACTACCCTGGTTTGGCCAGCCACCCGCAGCACGCGCTGGCACTGCAGCAAATGGAGGGCGGCTTTGGCGGCATGGTGAGTTTTGAGTTGCAGCGCGATGAACGCACCGCTGCCGCCAGCGTGTTGAATGCGCTGCAGCTGTTTAGCCAAGCGGTCTCGCTGGGTGATGTGGATAGTTTGGCCTGCCACCCCGTGACGACGACGCACAGCTTTGTATCAGCCGAGGTGCGCGCCGCGGGCGGCATACGCGAGGGGCTGATACGCCTGAGCGTGGGCATCGAGCACCCTGATGACTTGATCGCGGATCTGCAGCAGGCTTTAGATACCCTAAAATAAAGCGATTGCCCCGCACTCTAGCAACTATCAAATACATAGCTTCTCAGGCAGGTTTGACGGCCTAAAATGCCAAAAACATGCTTAAGAATGGTGTTTAGAGGCCGTGCGGTGTGCCGCACGCAGCGCGCCAGAGCGCCCAGCCACGCTTGCATAATGCGACCATGACATTGTTAGAGCACATCGCCAGCGCTGCGGCGCAATTTGAAACCGCCACCCTCGCCTTTGGCCAAGGCACGCAAAGCGCCTATGACGAGGCCGCATGGCTGCTGCTGTGGGCGGCTAATCTGCCGCTCGACACTGATTTAGACGACGCTGAATTTTTAGCTTCGCCCGTCAACACCCAGCTCAGCACGGCCTTGGTGGAAAAAATCAACGCTTTAGTTGATGCGCGCATAACGCAGCGCCGCCCCGTCGCCTATTTAACGGGCGAGGCTTGGCTGCAAGGCGTGCCCTTTTATGTGGACGAGCGCTGCATCATTCCGCGCAGCCTGATCGCCGAGATCATTGCCGACGGCAGCGCTGATGCTTGGCTCTCGCCCAACACAGAGCGCGTGCTCGATCTGTGCACCGGCAACGGCAGTTTGGCCGTGCTGGCGGCCATGGCATGGCCCGAGGTGAGCGTAATCGCCAGCGATATATCGGCCGATGCGCTGGCCGTGGCGCAAATCAACATCGACAAACACCAGCTGCAAGCGCGCATCAGCCTGCAGCAGGGCGACGGCGTGGCCGCACTGCTGCAAAGCGGCGCGCGCTTTGATTTGATTTTGTGCAACCCGCCCTATGTCAATAGCAACAGCATGCAAGCCCTGCCGGCTGAGTTTAAAAACGAGCCCGATTTGGCCTTAGCGGGCGGCGCTGACGGCATGGATTTTGTGCGGCCTTTGTTGGCGGCCCTGCCCGCGCTATTGAACGAAGACGGTGTGCTGATTTTAGAAATCGGCCACGAACGCGCTTATTTTGAAGCCGCCTTCCCACAACTCGCACCCGTGTGGCTAGAAACCAGCATGGGCTGCGAGCAAGTGCTGCTGCTCACGCGCGAAGCGCTGCTTGCCTAAAATCTCAGCGCGCGGCCTACACGGCCAAGCGCCTCTCTGTCATCAGCCGCGCGTTATAGTCAGGCAGCTCAGTAGATCTTCAGTTGGAGTGTTTTTTATGTGGATGCGTTCTTCTTTTCCTTCTGTTTTTTTCAGCGCTGCGCGGCGCCATGTGTTTGCGGCCTGGCTGCTGGCTCTGGGCTTGGGTCTTGGCCTGAGTGCTGCTGCGCAAACGGTGCAGTTTGAGGTCAAAGGCGTCGGTTCGAGCCAAATTCCAATCGCTATTCCGGCCTTTGCCAATGAAGAGACTGTAGAAGAAAAAATCAGCCAAATCATCATGGCCGACTTGCAGCGCAGCGGCCAGTTTCGCCCCGTCGACAGCAGCGGCCTGCTGCTGCGCGAGACCAGTGTGCCCGACATGAATGCCTGGCGCGCCAAAATCACCGATGCGCTGGCTGCAGGCAGCATCAACACTGTGGCCGATGGCTATGAGCTGCGCTTTACGCTGTGGGATGTGGTCAAAGGCCAAGCGCTGACGCAACAAAGCATCAGCGTGCCCAGCAACCAGCTGCGCTACGGTGCGCACCGCATCGCCGACATTATTTACAAGCAACTCACTGGCCAACAGGGCGTGTTTGCCACACGCGTGGCCTACATCACCAAGTCGGGCGGCAACTACAACTTGTGGATAGCCGATGCGGCTGATGGCGAATACGCCACGCCCGCGCTAACCAGCAAAGAACCCATCATCTCGCCTGCCTTCTCGCCGCGTGGCGATGAGTTGGCCTATGTCTCGTTCGAGTCGCGCAAACCCGTGGTCTATATCCACCACATTGCCAGCGGCAAGCGCCGCGTACTGGCTAACTTCAAGGGCAGCAACAGCGCACCGGCTTGGGCGCCCGATGGCCAATCGCTGCTGGTATCACTCAGCCGCGATGGCGGCACGCAGATTTTCCGCATCAGCCGCGACGGTGGCACGCCGCAAAAGCTGACGCAAAGCGCGATCAACACCGAAGCCACTTTTAGCCCCGATGGCAGCAAAATTTACTTCGTCAGCGACCGTGGCGGCTCGCCGCAAATTTATCGCATGCCAGCGGGCGGCGGCAGCGCCGAGCGCGTCACCTTTGGTGCTGCGCAAAGCATCTCGCCAGCCCTCAGCCCCGATGGCCGCTGGTTGGCCTACATCGCGCGCGAAGGCGGTGGCTACAAACTGCGGGTAATGGATTTGAGCACAGGCAGCAGCCAAGCGATCACCCAAACGGTAGAGGACGAGCGCCCCAGCTTTGCCCCCAATAGCCGCTTGATCGTGTATGCCACGCGCCAAGGCGGCAGCGAATTGCTGATGAACACCACGCTCGACGGCAATGTCAAAACCCGCTTGGTCGCCAAGCGCGGCGACATACGCGAACCAAGCTGGGGCAAATAAGCGCTCAGCCCACCGCATCGATTAACTATTATATTTATAGCTACTCAGGCAGCTTTGGCAGCTCTAAATGCCAATTTTCCTCTTAT
>CAZUUN010000094.1:0-6197 GCA_964622735.1 uncultured Burkholderiaceae bacterium
GCGCATAAAAAAACCGCCACCATGCTGCATGGTTGGCGGTTTTTTCTTGCCTAAACGCTATTTTAAAGATAGCTTCTCAGGCAGGTTTGGCGGCTTAAAATGCCAAAAACATGCTCAAAATCGATGAAATCAAGGCTGGTTTAAGCGTCATCGCCATTGGGCAGGTTCAAGCGGTTGTCTGAATCGCTGGCGCGTTCTTCGCGCGTATCGAGCGGCAGATTGCGCTGCGCATTCATGGCTTGCGCATGGCCTTCGCTGATATCGCCCGTGATGTAGACGCCGTCAAAGCAGCTGGCCTCAAAGGCCTCAATCGCGGGGTTGAGCGCGCGCACCGCCTCTTTCATGGCATCCACATTTTGGTAGACCAATTCGTCGGCGCCGATGATCTCGCGAATTTGCTCTTCGCTGCGGTCGTGCGCCACCAGCTCGTCTTTGGTCGGCATATCAATGCCATAGACATTGGGGTAACGCACCGGCGGCGCAGCGCTGGCCATATAGACCTTGTTCGCGCCCGCTTGGCGTGCCATTTGCACGATCTCTTTGCTGGTGGTTCCACGCACGATGGAGTCATCGACCAGCAGCACATTGCGGCCTTTGAACTCGCTGGTGATGGCGTTGAGCTTTTGGCGCACAGATTTTTTGCGCACCGCTTGGCCCGGCATGATGAAGGTGCGGCCGACATAGCGGTTTTTCACAAAACCTTCGCGGTAGGGCACGCCCAAAGCATCGGCCAACTGCATCGCGCTCGGGCGGCTCGATTCAGGAATCGGGATGACGACATCGATTTGGTCGAGCGGGATGCGCTTGGCGACTTCGCGTGCCAGCGTCTCGCCCATGTCCACGCGCGCTTGGTAGACAGAAATGCCGTTCATGGTCGAATCGGGGCGCGCCAAATAAATGTATTCAAAAATGCAAGGCGAGAGCTGCGTGCGCGGCGCACACTGCTGCTGGTGCACGCGGCCACCATCTTCTACCAACACGGCTTCGCCGGGGGCAATGTCGCGCTCAAAAGTGAAGAGATTGCCTTCTAAAGACACCGACTCGCTGGCGATCATGACCGCGCCGTCGCTGTTGCGGCCCATGCACAAGGGGCGGATGCCGTAAGGGTCGCGGAAGGCGACCAAACCAAAGCCCGACACCAAGGCGATGACGGCATAAGAGCCGCGCACGCGGCGGTGTACGCCCGCGATGGCTTCAAAAATAAACTCGGGCTTCAAGCCTGGGCCGCGGGTTGCCAGCTCCAACTCGTGGGCAAAAATATTGATCAGCGCTTCGGTGTCGCTGTCGGTGTTCAGGTGGCGGTGGTCGGTTTCAAACAATGCTTGGCGCAACTCGGCCGTATTCGTCAGGTTGCCGTTGTGGACCAGCACAATACCGAAAGGCGCATTGACATAAAAGGGCTGCGCTTCTTCAGCGTTGTCGGCATTGCCTGCCGTGGGATAACGCACTTGGCCCAAGCCGATTTTGCCGGGCAAAGAGCGCATATTGCGGGTGCGAAACACATCGCGCACCATGCCCTTGGCCTTGTGCATAAAAAAGCGCGAGTGCGCCGCGGTAACAATACCGGCTGCATCTTGGCCGCGGTGCTGCAAGAGCAGCAGCGCGTCATAAATCAGTTGGTTGACCGGTTCGGGGGCGACGACGCCAACAATTCCACACATACGCGGACATTCCTATTAGTTCATTCTCTAAACGCTGCGTCCGAATTGGGGCAGACGCCTGCGCTCAATGGGGTTCGAGCTCAATGTAGCCCTGTATTTTCGCAGGTAAAACGGGCTTGAGTGCGACCAAGCCTGCAATTAAATAGGATTGGCTCAGGGAATCGCGCCAGCGCGCGTCTTGGGCAAAAGGCGTCATCAACACGCCCGCTGTCAAAACCAATAGCAACAACGCGCCACGGGCTAGGCCAAAGGCGCCGCCCAGCGCACGGTCTAGCGGTTTTAAACCGACCGAAACGCTGATTTGGCGCAGCCCCCACGCAATCAGATTGCTGCCGATTAAAACGCCAATAAAAATCAATACAAAAGCCAGCGCATAGTGCACCGGCTCGCCCCAATCGGCCAGTGGCAGATAAAGCGGCAACTCAGGGGCTAAGAGTGCGGCGTAGCGCTGCGCGACAAAGAAGGCGGCAATCCAACCAATGAGGGCAAAGACCTCGTAAATCAAGCCGCGCCACAAACCCAGCAAAAGCGAGATGAGCACCAGGACTATGCAAATCCAATCGACCAGCGTCACGATGGGGGTGCCGCCTGTTCTAAAGCGTCAAGATTGCCGCAGGCAAGCCCAATGCTTTGATTTTTTTTGCGGCCGCTTCCGCGTCTGAGGCTTTGGTGTAAGGGCCCACGCGCAGGCGCGTCAGCTTGCCCTTGGGCGTATCGATCTCTTGCGCATAGGTTTTCAAGCCTGCGCCCTCGACTTTGCGGCGCACTTCGGCGGCTTTGCTCGGGTCGCTGAAGCTACCAAACTGCACCACGATGCGTTCACTGTCAGTCTTGTCGCTTTTGTCAGCCGTGTTGCTGGTGGCGCTGGGCTTTTTGCCTTCGAGCAAAGCACGGGCGCGTTCGGCTTCTTGCGCTTTTTTCTCGGCCGCTGCTGCAGCCGCGGCTTTTTTGGCGGCTTGTTCTTGGGCGAGTTTTTTCTCCGCAGCTTTATCTGCTTTGTCGGCAGCGTTGCGCGCTTGTTCGCGGGCTTTCTCACGCGCTTGTGTTTGTACTTGTTCTTGCTCGCGGCGCTCTTGCTCGGCTGTGGCTTGTGGTGTGTCGCTGCCTGCGGCAATCGGCGCTTCGTCGATGAAAAACTCTTCCGTCTCGCTGGCGCTGCCTGCGAGCGCGGCCTTGCGGCGCGCGCGCGCGGCTTGCGGCGTATCGAGCAAGGTTTCGTCGGCGCTTAGGCTGGCTTCTTCGCTGATGCTGGCCTTGTTCTTGGCAGCCGCGCCTGCGCTGTGCGCTTTGGCGGGCACGCTGACGCTGACTTGTTCGCCGCGCTCCGGAATTTCGTAAACGATCTCGCGCTCGCCGGGGCGTGGTTGGCTGTCGAGCAAAAAGGCAAAGCTGGCGATGGCGGCCAGCACCAGCACCAACATGCCGATCAGGCGGTTGCGCGCTTTGCGCTTGAGGTCTTGCAAATTGGGCGCTGCGGTGACGCTGCTAAAAGGCGCGTCATTTGTTTTATTGCGTTTAAACCAAGCCATTGATTAATTCACAGTCTTTGGTAAATGGGGAGCAGGGGGGCGCGGCAGGCCGTTAGCGAGCACGCCGCCAACGGTGTAGAAAGAGCCGAATACAACGATTCTATCGCCAGGCTGCGCCGCGGCGAAGGCGGCGTCGAGCGCAGCCTGTGGCGTGGCGTGGCAAGTTCCCGTCGCATCGCTGCGGCTATTGCCCGCTTGCCACTGCTTTTCAATCTCTGCTGATGGCAGCGCGCGTGGCGTGGGCAGGTCGCAAAAATACCATTTATCGACCAGCGGGTTCATTTTGGCCAGCATGGGCTCCAGCACTTTGTCTGCCATCACGCCAAACACGCCGTGGGTGCAGGGGTAAAAACCCATCGCATCAAGGTTCGCCGCCAAAGCCGCCACCGAGTGCGGGTTGTGCGCTACATCGAGCACCACCGCGGGTTGCCCCGCAATGATTTGAAAGCGACCGGGCAACTCGACCGCAGCCAAGCCCTGGCGTATGGCTTGCGCCGTCACGGGTATGCGTTCACGCAGCGCTTGCACCGCTGCCAACACGCCGCTGGCGTTGAGCAATTGGTTGGCACCGCGCAGTGCAGGGTAGGCCAGGCCGCCTAAGCGCTTGGCGTTGGGCAGGCCACTTTGCTCAGTGTTCGTGGCTGCGTCGGGGCTGGTGCTGCTGGGCGCGGCGGCGTCGCGTCTGCCCGCCCAAGCCCATTGCTGCTGGTCGCCCGAGAAGTTAAAGTCCACGCCCAATTGCCACAAATCAACACCCAGCTCGCGGGCGATTTGCAAAATCGATTGCGGTGGCATCGGGTCGCCCACAATCGCGGGTTTGTTGGCGCGGAAGATGCCCGCCTTCTCGCGGCCTATGCTCTCGCGGTCGCCGCCTAAAAATTCCACATGGTCTATGTCTATGCTGGTGACGATGGCGCAGTCGGTGTCCACAATATTCACCGCGTCTAGGCGGCCGCCCAAACCCACCTCCAAAATCGCCACATCTAATTTTGCCGCGTGCATGAGAACCAAACACGCCAGCGTGGTGTATTCAAAGTAGGAAAGGCTGATGGCGGGCGCTTGCAAGCGCGCTTGCTCCACTTGGGCAAAGGCGCGGGCCAAATCATCTGCCGCCACGGGCGCGCCGCCGATGCGGCAACGCTCTTGAAAATGCACCAAATGCGGCGAAGTGTAGAGCCCGGTCTTGTAGCCCGAAGCAGCGTAAATGCTCTCTAGCAAAGCGCAACTCGAACCTTTGCCATTCGTGCCCGCCACCGTGATCACGGGGCAGTTAAAGGGCAGCAGCTGCAAGCGCTCGGCCACGCTGCGCACGCGCGTCAGCCCCATATCTATGCCGACTGGGTGTATGCCCTCGATATAAGCCAGCCACTGGTCTAGGCTGGCCGCGTTGCTGGGTGCTGCTTGCATATTATTTACTTACCTTTTGTGGCCGTTGCCAGCCTTCTTTCACAAACTGTTTACCGCGTGCCACTGCCAGCGATTGTGGTGGCACATCTTTGGTGATGGTCGAGCCACCGCCCACGGTGCTGCCCGCGCCTATGGTCACAGGCGCGACCAGCACGCAGTTGCTGCCGATGTGTACATCGGCGCCCAGCACGGTGCGGAATTTATTCGCGCCATCGTAATTGGCGGTGATGCTGCCCGCGCCGTAGTTCACGCGCTCGCCCACCGTGGCATCGCCCAAATAGGCCAAGTGGTTGGCCTTGCTGCCCGCGGCCATGGTCGAATTTTTCACTTCAACAAAATTGCCAATGTGTACCTCTTGCGCCAAATGCGCACCGGGGCGCAGCCGTGCAAACGGGCCGATGATGGAGCCGCTGCCTATGCTCGCGCCCAGCGCCTCGCCGTCGATGCAGGTGAAGGGCTTGATCTCAACGCCGTCGGCGATGGTGCAATTGGCAATCACGCAATTCGCGCCTATGCGCACGTTGTTGCCTAGGCGCACTTGGCCTTCAAACACGCAATTCACATCAATCTCCACATCTTGTCCGCAGTGCAAATCGCCGCGCAAATCAAAGCGCGCGGGGTCAGCCAGTCGCACGCCCGCCTCTAGCAGCGCGCGCGCTTGGCGCTGTTGCAGGGCGCGCTCTAGCTCGGCCAATTGCAGTGGGCTGTTCACGCCTGCCACTTCGGTCTCGTCTGTAATCTTGTGCGCCACTACCGGCACGCCATCGGCCACGGCAAACTTCACCACATCGGTTAAGTAATATTCTTTTTGTGCGTTGTTGTTGTCCAGTTTGGCCAGCCATTTTTTCAGCTGCACCGTTGGCAGCGCCATGATGCCGCTGTAAATCTCGCGCACGGCTAGTTGCTCGGCGCTGGCGTCTTTTTGCTCGACGATGGCTTGCACCGCAGCGCCCGCACGCAGCACGCGGCCATAGCCTGTTGGGTCAGGCATCTCTAGCGTCAGCAGTGCCAGCTTGCCGCCCGCGCTTGCATCCAGCAGCGCTTGCAGCGTGGCTGCTTGCGTCAGTGGCACATCGCCCGACAAAATCAAAGTCGTGCCGCTATCGGGTAAATAAGGCAGCGCTTGTTGCACCGCGTGGCCTGTGCCCAGTTGCTGCTCTTGGCGCGCAAACTGAATCGCCAAACCGCTGCTGCCCAGTGCTTGCGTGGTGGCAGCTTCTACGCTTTCAGCCTGGTGGCCGGTGATCACCACCGCCTGCGCCGCGTGCAGCGCCTGCGCCGTCGCCAGCACATGCAGCAGCAGCGGCTTGCCCGCTATTTTTTGCAGCACTTTAGACTGCGCACTTTTCATGCGCGTGCCCTTGCCTGCGGCCATGATGACGATGTGTAAATCTTGTTGGGGCATATTGAATAACTATAAAAAAGCTAGCTGCTCAGGCAGGTTTGACGGCTTAAAACAGCTAAAAGGCTTGTAAATAAGCATTTTGCAGTTGCTGCACTGAACCCAAGCTGCCATTATCCCGCCATTTGGGCGCGAGCTGGCTGGTTTAAGGGCGTGGCTATACTGCCCAGAACAAGACGCAAGCCCATCTAAAGGATG
>CAZUUN010000095.1:0-6121 GCA_964622735.1 uncultured Burkholderiaceae bacterium
AGTTTTTTCAGCCAATCAGCCTCGGGCAGCAGCTCTTCGCAGCCACGGCGCGTGATGGCCAAAGCCTGTTGCACAGCGGGGGAAATAGGAGCAGTTTGCGTCATAAGTGCTTGATAGTATGTAAAGTTTGTAAGGATTGGCGGCTTACCCTAGAGACATTTTCCTACACAAAACCTATAATCGTTTTTTTGGAATGTCAGCCCGTTCGTCTGCAGCGCTGGATTGTAAGCCTAAGGTTTAGCTAGTCGCCCTGCAGCCCTACTTCGCCGCGCCGCCCTCGATGCCGCGCCTTTTTTTGATCTTCAGCGCCGCACCGCCCGTCGGCCCGCGCTGATTGGAATGTTTAGGTTCATCTGTGCAGATTCAGCCCCATCTTGATACCCTCATCCGCCACGCCATCGACTTGCGTGTGCTGGCCCACCAATACTCACGCACCCTCACCGCTCTTGCCGCCATCACTTTGATGGGCACGGGCGCGACGGCCTATGCCGTGGCCAGCGCCAGCAAAAGCCAGGCCGACTTGTTCAACAGCGTGACCCAAATCGTCGAGCCGGTGCAGCACCAAGCCAGCGTGATGGAGGCCGAGGCCTACGACTTCGCGCTCTACCGCACCGACACCGTGAACCGCAGCGACAGCAATGCCAGCTTGCTCAAACGCCTAGGCGTGCAAGACGCGCAAGCGCTCAAATTCATCAACCAAAACGAGATGGCGAAAAAGCTATCGAGCTACGCTGGCCAAACGGTAGAAGTGAAAACCGATGCCCAAGGCCAGTTGCAAAGCCTGTTGTTGCGCTACCCACAAGACGACAAAGTGCGCTTTACGCGCTTGTCGATCAAGCGCCAAGCCGATGGCCAGTTGGCAGCCAACGAAGAAACCGGTTATTTGAAGCCGCAAGAAGAAGTGGGCTACGCCACCGTGCGCAGCACGGTCTATGGCGCGATGGACGCGGCCGACATTCCTGACACCGTCGGCAATCAGCTCATCGAGATTTTCTCAAGCCAGATCGACTTTCAGCGCAATTTGCGCCGTGGCGACAGCTTCAAAATTGTTTACGAAAGTCTATTGGCAGACGGCGAAAGAATGGCCACGGGCCGCGTGCTCGGCGCCGAGTTTGTCAATGGCAAAAAACTCTACAGCGCGGTTTGGTTCCAAGCACCCGGTACGGCTGGCGGCTATTACAGCCTAGAGGGTGAGAGCTTGCGCAAAGCTTATATGGCCTCGCCACTGAAATTTTCGCGCGTGACATCAGGCTTTGGCATGCGCCAACACCCGATTTGGAACAGCAAACGCCAACACAAAGGTGTGGACTATGGCGCAGCCAGCGGCACGCCCATCATGGCGGTGGCCGATGGCACGGTGGTGATGGCGGGCATGCAAAACGGTTATGGCAATGCGGTCGAAGTCAAACACGCCAATGGCCGCTCGACTTTCTACGCGCACATGAGTCGCATTGATGTGCGTCGTGGCGAGAAGGTTAGTCAAGGCAGCCAGTTAGGTGCAGTGGGCGCAACGGGCTGGGCCACAGGGCCGCATTTGCATTTTGAATTCCGCATCAATGGCGCCTACCAAGACCCCGATTTGATGGCGGACGAAGCCGGTACTGTGCCGCTGCAAAACGCGCGTGAGCGCAAAGAATTTGCCGCGCTGGCGCAAAATATGCGCACGCAATTTGCCAGCGCACGCGATATGCAATTTGCCAGTGCTGAATAAGACATATCTGCTCAGCGGCTATTTACTATTATTTAAGCAGCTGCTCAGACAGGTTTGAAGCGCCTTAGGGCGCTTTTTTATGCCAAAAATCAAGCTAAACGCTTAAAGTGCAGGCTTTTTCACAACAGCGGGCTTTTGCGTGGGCTTGGGCAGCGGTTTGCTGGTGGCCACCTTGGTCGCCGCATTCGCGGGTTTGGTGCTGACGGACTTTGCGTTGGCAGGCGCAGCGGCTTTCTCCACCGCCGCATCTTCTGCTTGCACCTCATCGACAGGCGGCACTTCTTTTTCGGTGATCAAGCCCGACTCACTCAAAACCAAAGTGCCTTGATTGGGCAGCAGCGCCACCTCAGCCGCTTTGCGCTGTTTGCCCTTTATCGGCGCGCCCGCTTTGCCGTGTTTGAGCAGTGCCAAATCGGCCTCGCTCGGGTACTCGCCCAAAAGCCAATAATCAAATACGCGGCGCACCATGGGCGCAGCATGCGCCGCACCAAAACCAGCATTTTCCACAATCGCGGCAACCGCAATCGTCGGTTTATCAGCGGGTGCAAAAGCCATGTACAGCGCGTGATCGCGCTTGTGTTCTTCAATCCGGCGCGCGTCGTAGCGCTCTTTTTGCCCGACAGACGCAGCTTGCGCGGTGCCGGTTTTACCAGCGCTGATATAGGGCGTGCCACGGAAGACGCCCTGGGAAGTACCCTCAGTGGTGACGCCTACCAAGGCTTTGCGCACAGCCTCAATATTCTCAGGCTTGTAGCCTAAATTGGTCGGCGGCGGCTGCACGATGGGCGTGCGCTGGCCGCTGGCCAAATCTTGCGTCGCCAACGCCAAGTGGGGGCGGAAGCTGCGCCCGCCATTGGCCAAAATCGAAGTGGCATGGGCCAGCTGCAAAATCGTGAAGTTGTTGTAGCCCTGACCAATGCCCAAAGAAATGGTTTCGCCCGCAACCCAGTCGCGTTTCTTTTGATTTTTGGCATTCTTAAAGTATTCGCGCTTCCACGCTTGGTTGGGCAACAAGCCACGCACTTCACCATTCAAATCAATGCCCGTCAGTTGCCCAAAACCCAGCGGCGCCATGAAGTCGTGCATGGCTTCCACGCCCATCTCATTCGCCAGCGAGTAGTAATACACATTCGACGATTTGACGATGCTGCGGTACATATTGACCGCGCCTAAACCGCCATCGCCGTGGCTGCGAAAGCGGTGTTTGCCAAACATCCAATAACCGGGATCGTTGATGACGGTATTGGCCCCGCGCACACCCAACTCGAGCGCGCCCAATGCCATAAAAGGTTTGAAAGTCGAGCCCGGCGGATAGGTGCCGCGCAAAGCGCGGTTGAGCAGCGGGCGATTGATGGACTCATTCAAGGCACGCCAGTTCTCGACATCGATGCCATCGACAAACAGGTTGGGATCAAAAGTCGGCTTGCTCACAAAGGCCAGCACCTCGCCACTATTGGGGTCTATGGCCACGAGCGCGCCGCGGCGGTCGCCAAACATGTCTTCCACCATTTTTTGCAATTTAATGTCGATCGAGAGCACGATGTTGTCGCCAGGCTTGGCCTGCGTCGCCCCGAGTTGGCGCGTGGCACGGCCCCCAGCCGAAGTCTCGACTTGCTCTACCCCTGCTTGGCCGTGCAGGTTTTTCTCAAAGCTTTGCTCGATGCCCAATTTACCGATGTAATCGGTGCCCTTGTAGTTGGCTTGTATGCCCGGCTCCATATCGGCCAGCATTTCTTTTTCTTGCTGGTTGATGCGGCCGATATAGCCCACGACATGGCTGGCAGTCTCGCCCAGCGGGTAGCTGCGGAATAAACGCGCTTGAATCTCAACCCCCGGAAAGCGGTAACGCTGCGCCGTCAAACGCGCAACCTCTTCGTCATTCAGGCGGCTGCGCAGAGGAATGGATTCAAAATTCTTCGATTCACCCAAAAGTTTTTTAAAGCGGCGAATGTCGCGCGGCTCGATGCGCACGATTTTTGCCAGCTCAGCGATGAGCTCATCCATATTGTCGCTGCCCGTCTCGACAGGTGTGATTTCGAGCGTATAGGCCGAGTAATTGCTTGCCAGTACGACGCCGTTGCGGTCGAGTATCCAGCCCCTGTGCGGCACAACAGGCACAATGGTGGTGCGATTGCTTTCGGCTTGTTCTGACAAGCGCTCGTGGCGCAGCACCTGCAAGGTCACCAAGCGCAAGCTCAACAAACCAAAAGCCACCAGCACCAAAGCACCGGCAACCCAAGTGCGCTGCTTGAAGCGACGCAGCTCGACATTGATGTTGCGCAATTCAGTCATAGAGGCCGCACCAAACATCAAAGCGGTCGATGCAAATCAGGATCGACGGGCATGCGCTGCGGCATTTGCAAAATCCAAGCGATGACGGGCCAGAGCAGCAGCTCTAACACCGGCTTGAGCAACGCCAACCAACCAGGCCAAGTGTGGCTGCTGGCCACACCGACCAACACCAGCAAAAACTGCCCCGCGAAAAAAATCAGTGCGATTTGCGGAATTTGCTCAAGCGCATTGAAGTGCTGCAAACGGCGCTGGAGCAAGAGCGTTGCCGCAGCCATGCTGACATACACCAAAGCATGCTGACCGAGCAAAGCGTAATGAAAAATATCCGCGCACAAACCCGCCGCAAACGCCACGCCCAAGCCCACATAGCGCGGCTGCATCACGGCCCAATACAAAATCGTGATCAAGAGCACATCGGGCATCCAAACCGAGGCCCTGCCGCCGGCCAGCACCATGGCCATGCGCAGCAACAAAGCAACGAGCAAGCTCCAGACGATGAAGCTGGGCTTGGTCGGTAAGAGCAGGCGCTCGTGCCCCAGCGGCATAATCATCGCGTTCCTCCTCCGGGTGTGCGTTTGAGCTTGATGGCCTCGACTTTAGGCTTGGTTTTTAAATTCTCGAGCGCCCCAATATCGATGCCACTCATGCCCACGGGCGCAATCAAGAGCAAGTGACTGGTGCTCATCTTGGCCGCAGGTTTGCCATACACACGGGCAAAAGTGGCATCGCCGCGTCGATCAATCGACTCGACCGTGGCCACCAGCAAGTCGCGCGGATAGACGCCATCCAAGCCACTGGTGATCAAGGCATCGCCCACCTGCACATCGGCATTGCTGGGTAAATATTTCAACTCTAGCCGCCCGCCACCTACGGTGGGCACGCCATAAGCCACACTCGAAACCTGGGTGCGTTGATTGCGCACCGGTATGGTGTAGGCTTGGCTGATCAGCAAACTAACCTCGGCCGAACGCAAATAAACGCGTGTGACCTGGCCGACGATGCCACCAGCGTCTAAGGCGGGCGAGCCTAGCTCGACGCCATCCAACTCGCCTTTATCGACAATGACTTTGCGGCTGTAGGGGTCGGCGGTGTCGTATAACACTTCAGCCGCCAAGCTTTGAGGAAAGCGCCCGCTGCGCAAGGCCAGCAAGGCGCGCAAGGTCGCGTTCTCTTCTTGCATTTGCAGGTTTTGTGCTTGGTGCAGCGACAGCGCTGCCAAACGCTCCTGCGCTTGCGCCGCTTGTGCTTGCGCTGCGCTCAAGTCAGCAAAGTAGTGCTGCACACCGCGCGCCAACACCAAAGGGCTGCTGCCTATGGCCTGCAAGGGCGCCATTGCCGCAGTCAGCGCCATGCGCAAGGGACGCGCAAAAGCAAAGCGGCCATCGGCCACCATCAAGAAAACGGCCAAAGCCGCAAAGAAGACAAATTTGGACAGCAAAGAGTAGCCATGCTGAAACAGCGGCGGTACTCTTCGGTCTAAGGTATTGAGCGCCATGTCTGATCAGAGCAATGGCCAACAGTTTTAATCGTTGGCGAAGATGGAGCCCATGCGTTCCATGCCCTCTAAGGCAGTGCCGCAACCGCGCACCACGCAAGTCAAGGGGTCTTCGGCTACCCAGACAGGCAGGCCAGTCTCTTCGCTCAACAGGCGGTCTAGGTCACGCAAGAGCGCGCCGCCGCCAGTCAGCATCATGCCGCGTTCGGCAATGTCAGCGCCCAGCTCGGGGGGCGTTTGCTCCAGCGCGTTTTTTACCGCACCGACGATTTGGTTCAGCGGGTCAGTCAGGGCTTCTAAAATTTCGTTGCTGCTGATGGTGAAGCTGCGCGGCACGCCTTCGCTCAAGTTGCGGCCTTTGACTTCCATCTCTTTCACTTCGGAACCAGGGAAGGCCGAACCGATATTCTTTTTGATCAACTCAGCCGTTTGCTCGCCGATCAACATGCCGTAATTGCGGCGGATGTAGCTGGTGATGGCTTCGTCGAACTTGTCGCCGCCCACACGCACGCTGCCTTTGTAGACCATGCCGCCGAGCGAGATCACGCCTACTTCGGTGGTGCCGCCGCCGATGTCCACCACCATGGAACCGCTGGCTTCGGACACGGGCAAACCTGCGCCGA
>CAZUUN010000096.1:0-6076 GCA_964622735.1 uncultured Burkholderiaceae bacterium
TTGCACCCGCAAAGTTAGACGCTGTTGCAGGACGAGCAACGGGTGCGGGTGCCACAGCTGGGGCAATTGCTGCTGGAGCTGGAGCGGCTACTGCTGCCATTGCAGGTGCTGCGGGCGCAGTTTGCATAGCGGGCGCAGCAGCCACAGAGGCCTCGCCTTGCTCGGCCTGCGGCGCTGCATCCTCGTTGCGGGCACGGCCATCGCGGTTGTTGCGGCGATCGCGGCCATACATGTCACGGCTCTTGCGTTCGCGGCCACCTTCACGGTTATTGTCGCGGCGCTCTTCACCAGACTCGCTGCCCGCAACGGCTGTTTGCACGCCCTCGGGCTGGGTGTTGATCCAGTCGCTGGCGGGTACATCGTGCATCGATGGTGCCTCGTGGCCTTGTGGCGCTGCGGCCAAGGCACGCCTTGGCGCAGTGTTGCCGTTAGCGTTGCTTTCGCCCGCAGTCGCTACTGCGCTGCCATCAGCGGCAGTCTCGCGGTTGCGTTCGCGGCCATTGCGCGACTCGCCACCAGCGCTGCCACCGCCGCCATTGCGGCCACGGCGTGGGCTGCGATCGCCTTCAGCACGCTGTTCTGTGCGTTGTTCGGCGCGCGGCTCGTTATTGCGGGGGGCATTCGCCTCGCCAGTTACTGGCGCGTTTTGCGTCTGGCTATCGCGATTGGCATCTTGCTCGCGCGGTGGGCGCGGGCCGCGGCCACCACGGCTGCCGCGTTCGCCACGCTCTTGGCGTGGCTCATGGCGGTTTTCTTCACCAGCAGCGGCGCCTGTACGGGCTTCGTTGCGGTTGCCGCCGCGTGGCTCGCCACGGGCTGGGCGCTCTTGGCGCTCGGCATTGCGGCCTTCTTCGCCAGCAGCTGCGCCATTGCGCGGGCTGCGTTCGCCGTTTTGTTCACCACCACGACCGCCGCTGCGCTCGCCGCCACGACCACCACCACGGCCATTGCGATTACCGCTGCGGCTGTTGCTGCTATTGCGACTGCCGTTGCGGCTGCCTTCTTTGGCCTCAGCCGCTGCGCTGCTAGGCGCGGTGACCACTGGCGCTGCTTCATTCATGCCGAACAAGCCTTTGAGCCAATGCATAAAACCACCGCCAATCGTTGCTGCACTTGCTACAACTACAGGAGCTGCTGGGGCAGCTTTGACAGCCACTTCAGGCAGTTTTTTCTCTGATTCTGGTGCAGGTGCATCAGGAAGGAAACCTTTAATCACAGGCTGCTGTTTATTCGTGGGCTCGTTGCTAGAGCGCGTGATGACCGTTGGGTCTTCGATTTCTTCGGCCAGTTTGTAGCTCGCTTCCATGCGGTCTAGGCGTGGGTCGTCGTGCTTCAAGCGTTCGAGTTTGTAGTTTGGCGTTTCTAGCTGTTTGTTCGGAATCATCAAGACGCTGATGCGTTGCTTGAGTTCGATCATGGCGATTTCATTGCGTTTTTCGTTTAGCAAGAAGCTCGCCACTTCGACCGGCACTTGGGCTTGAATCGCCGCTGTGCCTTCTTTGTTCGCGTCTTCTTGAATCACGCGCAGGATTTGCAACGCGGAGCTTTCGGTGTCGCGGATGTGACCAGCGCCGCCGCAGCGTGGGCAAGGAATAGAAGCGCCTTCGCTCAGAGCGGGGCGCAAGCGCTGGCGTGACATTTCCATCAAGCCAAATTTGCTGATGGTGCCAAACTGCACGCGGGCGCGGTCGGTGCGCAGCGCATCGCGCAAGCGGTTCTCGACTTCGCGGCGATTTTTCGCCTCTTCCATGTCAATAAAGTCGATCACGACCAAGCCGCCCAAATCGCGCAAACGCATTTGGCGCGCGACTTCGTCAGCCGCTTCAAGGTTGGTACGGGTCGCCGTTTCTTCGATGTCGCTGCCTTTGATGGCGCGCGCCGAGTTCACGTCGATGCTGACCAGCGCTTCGGTGTGGTCAATGACGATGGCACCGCCACTCGGCAGTTGCACCGTGCGGGCGTAAGCGCTCTCGACTTGGTGCTCAATCTGGAAGCGGCTGAACAAAGGAATGTCGTCGCTGTAGCGCTTCACCCGTGACGCGTATTCGGGCATGACATAGCTGACAAACTGCTTGGCTTGTTCGTAAATGTCGTCGGTATCGATCAAGATATCGCCGATGTCGTCGTAGAAGTAATCACGGATGGCGCGGATCACCAAGCTGGATTCTTGATAGATCAAGAAAGCGCCTTTGCCCGCATTGCCCGCTTCTTCAATGGCGCTCCAGAGTTTGAGCAAATAGCTCAAATCCCATTGCAGTTGCGCGGCGCTGCGGCCTATGCCGTTGGTGCGCGCAATGATGGACATGCCGTTGGGATATTCCAACTGGTCCATGTTTTCTTTCAGCTCGGCGCGTTCATCGCCCTCGATGCGGCGGCTAACACCACCACCACGCGGGTTGTTGGGCATCAAGACCACATAGCGGCCAGCCAAGCTGATAAAGGTGGTGAGCGCTGCGCCTTTGTTGCCGCGCTCTTCTTTCTCAACCTGCACAAACAGATCTTGGCCTTCGCGGATCACATCTTGAATGCGCGCTTGGCTTGGGGCGACTGTGCCCTGAAAGTATTGTTTCGAGATTTCTTTAAAGGGCAGAAAACCGTGGCGGTCTTCGCCGTAATCGACAAAACAGGCTTCGAGCGAAGGCTCAACGCGCGTGACGATGGCTTTATAGATATTGCCTTTGCGCTGCTCGCGCCCTTCGATTTCGGTTTCGTAGTCAAGGAGCTTCTGCCCCTCAACGATGGCCAAGCGGCGCTCTTCTTGCTGCGTCGCGTTAATCAGCATTCTTTTCATGATTTACTTTCACTGTCACCAATAAACAGCCCAATGCGGGCGCGCTATTGCCGAGAAGGAAAGTCGAGACTGAGTGGAAACGCCGGGAGAGCGGGTTCGACGCGCTTAAAAACGCAGAACCGGCACAGGCACTGGCAGAAAAAGAGCGGGCGCACACATGCGCAGCGCTAGGCAAGCAGCAGGCTGGCTAGCACGGCGCGCGGGCACATAGGCACGCGCAGCCACGGGCGCAGGCATACGCAGCGCAACGCCGCGCAGCAAGCCTAAGCCGCTAGCTATTAACCAGAAAAAATACTGCATCGCTTGTAACTATTTTCAACCCTTGTGCTGCATCTATCAGCACAAGACAAATTCCGTTTCAATAATCTTGACTCATCGCTTCGTCTGCCCATCGCTCCCCAGTTGCAGCGCACTCTCTACGCGCTGCCCAGCAGGTAAGCCATGGCAGTGGCAATTCTTGGCTTGCGGCCTTATCGGCTGCTTGATCTGCCTTTACACTTGAAGCCGCACAATCTTGATGTGCCGCCGCAGCAAAAGCGGATAAGTCTTTGATAAACATAACCACAAGTTGGAGGCATTATAAGCCGCGAAAGCCCCGATCAGTCCAAAGCCGCAGCCGCCAGCGCCGCAGGCAGCGCTGCGTCTGTGCAACAACTGTGCGTGGACGAGGACTGGGCCGGTCAGCGGCTGGACAATTTTTTGCTGCGCGAGCTCAAAGGCGTGCCCAAAACGCACATTTACCGCATCATCCGCAGCGGCGAGGTGCGCATCAACAAAGGCCGCGCCAAAGCCGACACCCGCTTGCAAGCCGGTGATGTGCTGCGTCTGCCGCCGGTGCGCACGGCGCAAAGCACCCAGCCGCAAGACGAAAGCCCCGCATACGCCGCCGCCAAAAATGCCGCCGTCGCCAATTTGATTCGGCAAATACCCATACTTTATGAGGACGAAGCGCTTATCGCCCTCGACAAACCCGCTGGTTTGGCCGTACACGGCGGCTCGGGCATCAGCTTGGGCGTGATCGAAACCCTGCGGCGCGCACGCCCCACAGCCAAATACCTAGAGCTGGTGCACCGCCTAGACCGCGAAACCAGCGGCATTTTGCTGGTCGCGAAAAAGCGCAGCGCTTTGGTACATCTACAAAACCAATTCAAACAGCGCGAAACCGGCAAAACCTATTTGGCGCTGGTGCGTGGCCTCTGGCCAGCCAAGCTCAAACTCGTAGACCAATATTTACAGCGCTATTTGCTGCCGCCCCTTGCTGGGCAAGACGAGGGTGAGCGCCGCGTGCGCATCGTCAGCAGCGACGCGGCGGGCGCGCAGCGCGCCATCAGCCTGGTGCACATAGAGCAAAGCCTGCAGCTGCCCCTGCCCGAGCAGGCCGCTTTGCCCGCCAGTTTGTTGGCAGTCACTATCAAAACTGGGCGCACCCACCAGATACGCGTACATTTGGCGGGCAATGGCCACGCCATTTTGGGCGACGACAAATATGGCGACTACAGTTTGAACAAAAACCTGGCGCGTGCTGGCTACAAACGCATGTTTTTGCATGCTTGGCGTTTGCGTGTGGTGCACCCAGTCAGCGGTGCCCAGATGCAACTCGAAAGCGCCTTGCCACCCGAGTTGCAACAATGGCTAGACGCTGCCCGCGCCTCACTAAGCCATATGACTTAGTTCAAGCGGCAAAAGCGCCCTCTAAAATCAACGCCCTCAATCTCTCGTTTTTTAAAGGCAGTGTATGAAAGTTCTGGTCACAGGCGGCTTGGGTCGCGTCGGCAGCATGGTGGTGGAAGAGGCTTTGCGCCAGGGCTTTCAAGTACGCGCTACTGACTTAAAAACCGATAAAACTGCCGCTTTGGCCGAGCGCTTTCGCGCTCAAGGCGTAGAGCTGATTTTGGGCGACTTGCTCGACACCGACTTTTTGAAAAGCCTGGTCAACGATGTCGATGCGATTTTGCACAACGCGGCGATTTTGCCGCCGCACACCGAGACCAAACCCGAGTTCGCCCGCAAGGTGAATGTCGGCATCACGCAAACCATCGTCGACTTGATTGAGACCATGCCGAAGATGCCGCGCTTGATCTTTTTGTCGACTTTCACCGTTTTTGGCCAAGCCATGAGCGACGACAGCATGGTGGCAGTCGACACCCCCGTCAACCCCGACACGGAATACACCCGCAACAAAGTAGCCTGCGAGAACATGCTGCGCGCGAGCCGCATTCCTTTTGTGATTTTGCGTTTGGGTGCCGCGATTGACGCCCGCGAGAGCGACAGCGCCGACAAAGACCAGCTGCGTCTGGGCCTGAAAATTGCGGCCAATACGCCCGAGCACTGGGTACACCCGAAAGATGTGGCGCTGGCGCAATGCCGCGCCGCAGTCGTGCCTGAAGCCGTGGGCAAGACCTTCCACATCGGCGGCGACGACAGCTGCCGCGTAAGCCATTACGAGTTGGTGGCCGCAGCGGTGGACGCGGCCGGTTTAACGCTCTCACGCGATGTCTTTGGCAAAGACCGCTTTAACAGCCACTGGATGGACACGAGCGAGAGCCAACGCGTGCTGCAGTTCCAGCGCTACAACTTCGCGGACTACCGGAAAGAATACGCCGACAAGTTCAAAACAGTGCGCCTGTTCGTCAAGCCGCTGTCTTTTATCATCAGCCCGATCACCAATCTTTACTTCAAACGCTTTTTATAAGCCGAAGCCGCAAAGCCCATGAGCAACAGCGCCCACCTCACGGTCGGCGCTGTTTTTTTGTGTTCAAGCTTTTAGACGATGGCGGTATCGACTTGGCGATGGCCTTCGCGCATGAATTCGATCGACTGCATTTCATGCAGGCGCGAGACGGTGCGCACAAACTCGTGCGCCAGCGGCCCCTCGGTATACAGCAGCTCGGGCGCGACCGCCGCCGAGCAGATGAATTTGACGCGGCGGTCATACATTACATCGATTAGCCAAGTGAAGCGCCGCGCCTCTGAAGCGTGGCGCACAAACATTTGCGGAATGCCCGAGAGCATGATGGTGTGAAAGCGGCTCGACAGCTCTAAATAATCATTCTGGCTGCGCGGGCCGCCGCACAAGGTTGCAAAGTCAAACCAAACCACGCCGCCCGCGCGGCGTTTGGCTTGAATTTCGCGCGATTCGATGCGCAGCAAAGGGTCTTCGTCGTGCGCTTCAGCCAAGGCCTCAAAGGTTTGCGCCATCGCCTCTTCTGCCGCAGCGTCGGCCGGGCTGTAGTAAAGCTGGGCGTTCTCTAGCGTGCGGCGGCGGTAATCGGTGCCGTTATCGAC
>CAZUUN010000097.1:0-6019 GCA_964622735.1 uncultured Burkholderiaceae bacterium
TGGGGCATAATCGCGCCAACTTTGGCTTCCCTTTTGGGGTCTATGTATGAATCGCCTCGTTGCCATATTGCCACTTGAGCAAATAGTGGTTGATGCCGATATCACCAGCAAAAAACGCGCTTTTGAAGAGCTGGGTTTTTTGTTCGAAAATCTGCAAGGTATTAACCGCACGACGGTCACGGCTAGCTTGCTGGCGCGCGAGCGCTTGGGCTCAACGGGCTTGGGGCATGGCGTGGCGATTCCGCATGGACGCATCAAGGGTCTCAAACAGCCGTATGCAGCGCTCTTGCGCTTGCGCAGCGGCATAGGCTTTGATGCCATCGACCAAGAGCCTGTGCGTTTGCTGATTTGCTTGCTCATGCCTGAGAGCAATGTGCAGCAGCATTTAGAAATTTTGTCTGACATTGCCCAATTATTGGGCGATACGAAACTGCGTGAGCAAATCAAAACCGCGCCCGACAGCAGCACTTTGTACGCACTCTTACAAACGGCGGTTTAAAGGCCGCGCTGGCCTTATAATTGCACAAATTTTGAGCATACGCAGCCCTATCGCTGCGCATGCCTTACACGCTTATCTACCCTGACTTTGAGCGCCTAGCGGCTTTGCGGCTGGCGCGCTGCTTTCTTATTTCAATATGCAAATTGCTTCTTACACCTTGGCCAACGCGGTGTTTGCTGCGCCTATGGCCGGGGTGACGGATAGGCCTTTTCGCAAGCTGTGCAAAAAGCTGGGCGCAGGCTACGCCGTGAGCGAGATGGTGACGAGCAGCCCCGATTTGTTTCGCTCGCTCAAAACCTCGCGCCGTGCCGACCATAGCGGCGAAGTCGGCCCCATCGCTGTACAAATCGCGGGTACCAACGCACAAATGATGGCCGATGCGGCGCGCTACAACATCGATCGGGGCGCACAAATCATCGACATCAATATGGGCTGCCCAGCCAAAAAAGTCTGTAACAAATGGGCAGGTTCCGCTTTGATGCAAGACGAAAAGCTGGCCTTAGAGATTGTGTCGGCGGTGGTGCAAGCCGCTGCTGCGCAGCATGTGCCCGTGACCCTGAAAATGCGCACCGGTTGGTGCCAAGGGCATAAAAATGCGGTGGCGATCGCGCGCGCCGCGCAAGATGCGGGCGTGGCCATGCTGACCGTGCACGGGCGCACGCGCGAGCAGGGCTATAAAGGCCAAGCCGAATACGATACGATTGCGGCCGTGAAAGCCGTTGTGCAAGTGCCCGTGGTGGCCAATGGCGACATCACCACGCCGCAAAAAGCCCAGCAGGTCATGGCCTACACCGGTGCTGATGCGGTGATGATAGGCCGCGCCGCGCAAGGCCGACCTTGGATTTTTGGCGAAGTGGCGCACTACTTGGCCACGGGCCAGGTGCTAGCGCCGCCGAGCACGCGGCAAGTGCAAGCGCTGCTGCTCGAGCATTTGCAAGAGCATTACGATTTATACGGCGAATACATCGGCGTGCGCAGTGCCCGCAAGCACATTGCTTGGTATGTGGCGAGTTTGCCGGGGGCAAGCAGCTTTCGGCAGACGATGAACGCCTTAGAGTGCCCGCAGGAACAATACCGTGCGGTGGACGCATTTTTTACACAACTGGCCGAGCACATGCCGCTGATGCCTGCCATCGCTGAGCCGACCAGTGCTTTAGAAGAAGAAACAGAAGCAGCCCTATGAGTCAAGCAGAAAACAATGTCAGCGCCAGCGTGCGCGCCGGTTTGCTCGGCTACTTTGCCGATTTAGGCGGAGATGAGCCCAGCAATGTCTACAACATGTTGCTCGAAGTGGTGGAAAAGCCCATGCTCGAAGTGGTGATGGACCAGGCACAAAACAACCAATCGAAAGCGGCGCAGTGGCTGGGGCTAAACCGCAATACTTTGCGCAAAAAGCTGCTGCAATATGGCCTGGCTGAATAAGCCCAAGTACTATATTTTTAATAGCTGCTCAGGCAGGTTTTATAAGCAAAATAAGCATTTTCTTTATAATTTTAGCGTATTTCATTAAACCTTTGGATTGAGAACATCAAGATGAGAGCCCTGTTATCCGTATCTGACAAAACCGGTATTGTTCAATTGGCCGAGGGCCTGCACGCGCTCGGCGTGCAGCTGCTGTCGACGGGCGGTACGGCTAAGCTCTTGGCCGAAAAAGGTTTGCCTGTGACCGAGGTGGCCGAGCACACAGGCTTTCCAGAAATGCTCGATGGCCGCGTGAAAACACTGCACCCCATGATCCACGGCGGTTTGCTGGCGCGGCGCGATCTGCCTGCCCATATGCAAGCCTTGAGCGAACACCAGATCGGCACGATTGACCTGCTGGTGGTTAATTTGTACCCGTTTGAGGCGACGGTTGCCCATGCCGATTGCAGCTTGGAAGACGCGATCGAGAACATCGACATCGGCGGCCCCGCCATGGTGCGTTCAGCGGCTAAAAACTGGCGCGATGTCGCGGTGCTGACCGACGCGACGCAATATGCGCAAGTGCTGTTGGAGTTGAAAGAGCGAGGCACAGTCAGCGACGCGACCAAGTTCCGCCTGTCGGTCACCGCCTTTAACCGCATCGCCCAATACGACTGCGCCATCAGCAACTATTTGTCGGCGGTGGTTTACCCCGAAGAAGGTTTTACGGCCAACACTGTGCCCGTGCGCAGTGTCTTTCCGGCGCAAATTAACTACAACTTGAGCAAAGTCCAAGACTTGCGTTACGGCGAAAACCCGCACCAGCAAGCCACTTTCTACCGCGAAAGCAAACCCTTGATCGGCAGTTTGGTCACGGCCAAACAATTGCAAGGCAAAGAGCTGAGCTACAACAACATTGCCGATGCCGACGCCGCTTGGGAATGCGTCAAAAGCTTTGAGCTGGCACAAGACGGCGCGGCCTGCGTCATCGTCAAGCACGCCAACCCTTGCGGCGTTGCCGTCGGTAAAGACGCCCTAGAGGCTTACAGCAAAGCCTTCCAAACCGACCCCACTAGCGCCTTCGGCGGCATCATCGCCTTCAATGGCAAAGTGGATAAAGCCGCGGCTGAAGCTGTGGTCAAGCAGTTTGTCGAAGTACTGATTGCCCCCGAATTCAGCCCAGAAGCCCTCGAAATTTTCAAGCCCAAAAGCAATGTGCGCTTGCTGCAAATTGCCCTGCCGATGCCTGCCGATGGCGCGGCTTACGCCAGCCGTGGCCGCAACCAATTTGATATCAAGCGCGTCAGCTCTGGCTTGTTGATGCAAACAGCGGATGTGCACGAGTTGAGTGCACAAGACTTGACGGTAGTTAGCGCGAAAAAACCCACACCCGCGCAATTGGCTGATTTGCTGTTTGCGTGGAAGGTGGCGCAGTATGTCAAATCCAACGCCATCGTTTTCTGCAAAGACGGCATGACCATGGGCGTGGGCGCGGGGCAGATGAGCCGCCTCGACTCGGCCCGCATAGCCAGCATCAAAGCGCAGTCAGCCAATTTGAGTTTGGCGGGCACGGCGGTGGCATCCGACGCTTTTTTCCCTTTCCGCGATGGTTTGGATGTGGTCGTCGATGCGGGCGCGACTTGCGTCATCCAGCCGGGTGGCTCAATGCGCGATGATGAAGTGATAGCCGCCGCCAACGAGCGCGGCGTTGTCATGGTCACCACAGGCGTGCGCCACTTCCGCCACTAAGCCTATGCACATGCCGGTGCCTGCCCAGTTGTACGCAAGCGCGGGCAGCTGCGCGGGCGCTTGTGGCTAGCCTTGCTCCGCTACAATGAAGCAATCTTTCAGGCGCTTAGCGCCTGTGCTTTTTGCTGTCTTTTTTATTCGCTTTTTCCCTAGGGGGTTATATGTCCAGCCAACCAGCAATCATCATTTCTAGTTTGGATGCGCAACGACTGCGGAATATGCTCGATAGCATCACTTACCAAAATTTTCCGGGCATCGACGCGCTGTCTGATGAGATCGATCGTGCAAAAATCGTTGCGCCACAAGAAGTGCCGCCCACCGTGGTGACCATGAATTCGACGGTGCGTTTTATCGACGACAAGAGCAAATCAGAGTTTCAATTGACCTTGGCCTACCCCGATGACATCGCGGCCAAATTGGCAGGTGAGCCTACCAAGCTGGCAAGTGAAGTCGAGATTGAGCCGATTCAAAAAGTATCGATTCTCGCCCCCGTGGGCAGCGCCTTGCTGGGCTTGTCGGTGGGGCAGTCGATTGAGTGGCAAATCCCGGGTGGTCGGCAATTGAATTTGCGCATACTCAGCGTGGTGCGTCAGCCCGAAGCGCTGGGTGATTTTTCAAGCTAAGGATTCTTTGCTTAGCGTCAACGCGCCACTGGCGCGGACGAAGGGCATTTTTTCGGCATGCAAAAACTAGCCAAATGCATCATGGTGTTGGGCACCAGCAGCGGTGCGGGCAAAAGCTGGGTGACTACGGCGCTGTGCCGTTATTACAGCAATTTAGGGCTCAAAGTCGCGCCCTTTAAAGCGCAAAACATGAGCAACAACGCCCGCGTCGTCATGGGGCAGGGGGGCGGTTTTGGCGAGATTGGCTCGGCGCAATACTTTCAGGCGCTGGCCGCACGCGCCCAGCCTGATGTGCGCATGAACCCGCTGCTACTCAAACCCGAAGCCGATACCCACAGCCAAGTGGTACTTTTGGGGCAAGTCGATGTGGCCTTAACCGCGCTGCCTTGGCGTGGGCGCAGTGCCCGCGTTTGGCCCGCCATTGCGGTGGCGCTGGCGAGTTTGCGCGCTGAAAACGATGTCGTCATCATTGAGGGCGCGGGCTCGCCCGCTGAAACCAATTTGGCTGCCAGCGACATTGTGAATATGCGCGTAGCGCAAGAAGCACAAGCTGCCTGCTTGCTGGTGACCGACATTGACCGCGGCGGCGCTTTCGCGCATTTGTATGGCACTTGGGCTTTGCTCGAACCCGAGCAGCGCGCCTTGATCAAAGGTTTTGTGTTGAACAAGTTTCGGGGTGATGCCGCACTGTTAAGTCCCGCGCCTGAAGACTTACAAGCGCGCACCGGCATTCCGACGCTGGGCGTCATTCCCATGCAGTTCCACCATGGCCTGCCAGAAGAAGATGGCGTTTTTGACCTGGGCACAACTGCTTGCAGCGGTAGCAGAGCGTCTGAGCTGTTGACGATTGCCGTTGTCGCTTACCCGCGCATCAGCAATTTGGATGAGTTTCAGTCTTTGCGCAATATGCCGCATGTGCGCTTGGTCTGGGCACGCAGCCCAGCAGAGCTGGCACAAGCCGATTGGGTGGTGCTGCCTGGCAGCAAGGCCACCATCGCCGATTTGGCTTGGCTGCGAGCGCAAAAGCTGGACCGTGCGATTGCCGAACATGCCGCTCAAGGCGGGCGCGTGCTGGGTATTTGCGGCGGGCTGCAAATGCTGGGCGAAGCGCTGATAGACCCAGAAAGCATCGCGGGCAATGGCCCGGGCTTGGGCCTGCTGCCTTTGGTGACGCAATTTGCGCCTGAGAAAACCGTGCGCCCTTGCGCGCAAACCTTTGCGCCTTTGCAGGGCGCGTGGGCAGCTTTAAGTGGCCAGCCACTGCAGGGTTACGAGATCCACCAAGGCCAGACCAGCTTGCACCCCGCCATGGTCGCGGCGGGCGTGCAAGTGCAAACGGCCTTGCCCCATGATTTGGCTTGGGCGAATGAGGCGGGCAATGTGCTGGGCCTCTATGTCCACGGTCTGTTTGAAGATGCGGGCGTTTTGCAAGCGCTCTTTGGTGCCCAGGCGCGCACGCTGGACAGCGTCTTTGATGATTTGGCTGCTCATATAGCTGCGGCAATGGGTTCGGCAACACTGAATCAGCTTTTAGACGATGCCAGCTCGCCAGCAACCATTATTGATTAAATTCAGGCATAAAAAAGGCATTTTAGGCCGTCAAACCTGCCTGAGTAGCTATTTAAATGATAGTTGTCTGACGCTTCAAGTCATGGCTTCAAGTCAAAGCTTGCAAGCCCGATACCGGCGGGGTGCCGCCAGAGGAGTGCGTGCCTGCGAGCGGCTTGGGCAAAATGGCTTGAATGTT
>CAZUUN010000098.1:0-6002 GCA_964622735.1 uncultured Burkholderiaceae bacterium
ATGGCGCGCTTTGGCAAAAACCACGCGGCGCAAACCTTGGTCGTCAGCGGTGTGCGCTTTATGGGCGAGACGGCAAAAATCCTCTCGCCCGAAAAAACCATCCTCATGCCCGATCTAGACGCGAATTGCTCGCTCGATTTGGGCTGCCCAGCAGATGCCTTTAGCGCCTTTTGCGATGCCCACCCCGATCGCACCGTGGTGGTCTATGCCAACACCAGCGCGGCCGTGAAGGCGCGCAGCGATTGGGTCGTGACTTCGAGCTGCGCGCTCGACATCGTTGGCGCTTTGCATGCCCAGGGGCAAAAAATCTTGTGGGCACCCGACCGCCATTTGGGCGACTATGTGCAGCGCCAAACCGGTGCCGATATGCTGATGTGGAATGGCGCCTGCATCGTGCACGACGAGTTCAAAGCCTTTGAGCTCGAAGCCCTGATGCAAGAGCACCCACTAGCCAAAGTCTTGGTGCACCCCGAAAGCCCAGCGGCCATCATCGCCCTGGCTGATTCGGTCGGTTCGACCTCAGGCATCTTACGCGCGGCCAAAGAGATGGACGCGCGCGAATTCATCGTCGCCACCGACAACGGCATGATGCACAAGCTGCGCACGCTCAACCCCGGCAAAGTGTTTTATGAAGCACCCACGGCAGGCAATAGCGCGACTTGCAAAAGCTGCGCCCACTGCCCGTGGATGGCAATGAATGGCTTGGCCGATGTGGCGCGCGTGCTGGAAACGGGCGCCAACGCCATCAGCGTCGATGCGCGCATCATCGACCGTGCGCGCCTGCCCATAGACCGCATGCTGGCCTTCACCGCCGGTTTGCGCGCGGGTGTGCCAGCGGGTAGCTTGGTGCCGAATATTGGCGCGGCTTAAGGCCTTCGTAAAACAAGCCTTATCCATCAAGCCCTAGGCTGCTGCGAACACTATTAAAAAGTGAGCTACTCAGGCAGATTTGATGGCCTGAAAAACCCATTTCATGCTTAAAAAGGGTGTTTTAGCGCAAAAACAGCTGATAGGCCGGGTTTTGGCTCTCATCCACATGTGGATAGCCCAGCTTGTCTAAAAACGCTTTGAACGCGCGCGCGTCGGCTTGGGGCACTTGCACGCCGACCAAAATCTTGCCGTAATCCGCACCTTGGTTGCGGTAGTGGAACAGGCTGATATTCCAGCCCGCGCGCATGCTGTTCAAAAACTTGGTCAAAGCGCCGGGCCGCTCCGGAAAGATGAAGGAGAGCAAGTGCTCATCCGTTGCCAAATCCGACGCGCCGCCCACCATATAGCGGATGTGGTCACGCGCCAAATCGTCGTGCGTCAGGTCGATGGCGCGGTAGCCGTTTTTATTCAAAAAGGCGGCAATCTTCGGGCTCTCGCCCTTGCCCTGCGTCGTCAAACCCATGAACACATGGGCGCTGTTGCGGCTCTTGGCGCTGCTGCTCATGCGGTAGTTGAACTCGGTGATGTTGCGCGGCGCGCTGCTGATTTTGCCTGCCGGTATCTCGCCCAAAGTTTGTAAAAAGCGCTTCAAGCTGCCGTCTTCTTCGGGCAGCGTGACGGCAAACAGCGCTTCGCGCTCTTCGCCCACTTCGGCGCGCTCGGCCACAAAGCGCAAGCGGTCAAAGTTCATATTCGCGCCGCACACAATGGCGGCATAAGTCTCGCCCTTGCGCTTGTGGCTGGCGGCGTATTTTTTAATCGCCGCGACGGCCAGCGCGCCCGAGGGCTCGACCACCACGCGCGTTTCGTCGAAAATATCTTTGATCGCCGCGCACATGGCATCCGTGTTCACGCTGATGAAGTCATCCACCAAGCCGCTGCTGGCGGCAATGCGGAAGGTCTCCTCGCCCACCAACTTCACTGCGGTGCCGTCTGAGAACAAGCCCACATCGGCCAACTCTACCCGTTTGTTGCTTTGTACCGATTGCATCATGGCGTCGGAGTCACTCGCTTGCACACCTATGACTTTGATGCCGGGCTGCACCGCCTTGATGTAATTGGCCACGCCCGCGAGCAAACCGCCGCCGCCGATAGCCACAAACACCGCATCGATTTTGCCCTCCGGCACCACGCTTTGCGCTTGTTGCAGCAGCTCCATCGCCACCGTGCCTTGACCCGCGATCACATCCGGATCATCAAAGGGGTGAACAAAGGTCATGCCCTTTTGCGTTTCTAGTTTTTTTGCGTGCTGGTAGGCGTCTGAATAACTCTCGCCCACCAAAACAATCTCGACCCTGTCGCCGCCAAAGCCGCGCACCGCGTCAACTTTGAGCTGCGGCGTGGTGACGGGCATGACAATGACCGCCTTCAAACCCATGCGCTTTGCTGCCATAGCCACGCCTTGGGCGTGGTTGCCGGCTGAGGCGCAAATCACGCCCGCACGACGCTGCGCGGCGTTTAATTGCGCCATCTTGTTGTAGGCGCCGCGCAGCTTGAAGCTGAACACGGGCTGCTGGTCTTCGCGCTTGAATAAAACCGTGTGGCCTATGCGCGCGCTGAGCTTTTTGGCAATGTGCAAATCCGTCTCGTGCGCCACATCGTAAACGCGGGCGTTGAGGATTTTGACCAAATAGTCTTGGGGGCTCAAGGTCGGCTTGGCCAGTTTTTTTGCGCGTGTAGTCATGTCCGCATGATACCTAATTCGGGTTTTAAAAAAGAAATGCGCCAACCCCAAACCACCACAAAACCGGACTAGCTGCGGCAGCAGTGCTCCTTTTTTAAGCCCTGCAGACTCAATTTATAATGAGCGCTTCCTTTGCGGCCCATACTGGGGCGTGAAACTCCACTATTTTTTATCATGTCCTTAATCGTTCACAAATACGGCGGCACTTCTATGGGCTCGACCGAGCGCATAGCCAATGTGGCCAAACGGGTTGCTAAATGGGCGCGCGCTGGCCATCAAATGGTGGTCGTGCCCTCGGCCATGAGCGGCGAGACCAATCGCCTCTTGGCCTTGGCCAAAGAGCTGGCGCCCGCCAAGCCCAGCGCCAGCTACTTTCGCGAGCTCGACGCCTTGAGCGCCACGGGCGAGCAAGTCTCGGTCGGCCTGCTCGCCATTGCCCTGCAAGCCGAGGGCGTAGAAGCCATCAGCTATGCGGGCTGGCAAGTGCCGGTTTTGACCGACAACTCGCACACCAAAGCACGCATTGAATCGATCGATGACAAAAAAATCCGCGCCGCTTTAGATGCGGGCAAAGTGGTCATCGTGACGGGCTTTCAAGGCGTCGATGCCGAAGGCAATGTCACCACCTTGGGGCGCGGCGGCTCTGACACCTCAGCCGTGGCGGTAGCCGCAGCGCTGAAAGCCGACGAGTGCTTGATCTACACCGATGTCGATGGCGTTTACACCACCGACCCGCGCGTCGTGCCCGAAGCGCGCCGCCTGCGCAGCGTCAGCTTTGAAGAAATGCTGGAAATGGCCAGCATGGGCAGCAAAATTTTGCAAATCCGCTCGGTGGAATTTGCCGGCAAGTACAAAGTGCGGATGCGCGTCTTGTCCAGTTTCACGCCTTGGGATATCGCCATTGAGGAAGAAGAAGCCTCAGGCACTTTGATTACTTTTGAAGAAGACGAACAAATGGAAAAAGCCATCGTTTCTGGCATCGCCTTTAGCCGCGACGAAGCCAAAATCTCTGTATTGGGCGTGCCCGATATGCCAGGCATTGCTTACCAAATTTTGGGCAGCGTGGCCGAGGCCAAAATCGAAGTGGACATGATTATTCAAAATCTGTCTAAAGATGGCAAAACCGATTTCACCTTCACGGTCAGCCGCAGCGATTACCAAAAAACGCTGGATTTGCTGCAAGGCACAGTTGCCCCTAAATTGGGCGTGGCCAGCGTTGAGGGCGATGCCAAAATTTGCAAAATCTCTATCGTCGGCATCGGCATGCGCAGCCATGTGGGTGTGGCCAGCGCCATGTTCCGCGCACTCAGCGAAGAGGGCATCAATATTCAGATGATTTCCACCAGCGAAATCAAAACCTCAGTGGTCATGGACGAGAAGTATATGGAGCTGGCGGTGCGCGCCCTGCACAAAGCCTTCGATCTGGATCAGCCTGCCTAAATTTATGCATTTTTCTCAAGCGCAGGGCAAGACGGCCCTGAGTTTGAGGCATAATCCCTGTCTTACGGCTAGGAGTGATGACCGAGAGGCCGAAGGTGCTCCCCTGCTAAGGGAGTATGCGGTGTAGAGCCGCATCGAGGGTTCGAATCCCTCTCGCTCCGCCAGCCCACAAAGATAAGCCCAATCTAGCACTAGTTTGGGCTTTTTTCTTGGGCGTAATACTTTTAAAGCCATCTGCCCTTATAAAGGCGCATGGCCTCTACACACCCGCATCCCCATCCGCACTCCCATTCTGAAGACCCAAGCGCGCCGCACGAGCACGCCGCCGACTGCGGCAGCGCGGCTTGCGCCAGCCCTATTCCCCTAGCCACTGTCAATCTAGCCGCCACGCAAGTGGGCGACATGGCGCGCACGCCGATACGCATCATGCAGATGGATTGCCCCACCGAAGAAACGCTGCTGCGCAAAAAACTGGGCAGTCTGTCAGGCGTGCACGATTTGCAATTTAACTTGTTACAGCGCGTGCTCACCGTCAGGCACGAGGCAGCGGCCTTGCCCGCCATCCTTGCGGCGATACGCGCTTTGGACTTTACGCCTGAGCTGGCCGACGCAGTCAAAACCGCAACGCCCGAAGCCGCTAAGCCCTGGTGGCCGCTGGCGCTGGCCATCGTCGCCGCCATCAGTTCTGAATTAGCCCATTGGCTGGCCGCACCCGATTGGTTGAGCGCTGGGCTGGCGCTGTTGGCCATACTGGCCTGTGGCCTGACCACTTATAAAAAAGGTTGGTTGGCGCTGCGCCACGGCGAGCTGAATATCAATGCCTTGATGAGCATCGCGGTCACGGGCGCGGTCTTGATCGGCCAATGGCCCGAGGCCGCGATGGTGATGGTGCTGTTCACCATCGCCGAATTGATAGAGGCCAAGTCGCTCACACGCGCACGGCATGCCATTCAAGATTTGCTGCAATTAAGCCCCGAACGCGCCACCGTGCTGCACAGCGATGGCAGCTGGACCACTATCGAGGCTGAAGCGGTAGCGTTAAACGCCCGCGTGCGTGTGCAGCCAGGCGAGCGCATTGCCCTCGATGGCCGCATCGTCAGCGGTCGCTCCAGCGTGAACCAAGCACCCATTACGGGCGAAAGTTTGCCCGTAGAAAAAACCGAGGGCGACAGCGTGTTCGCGGGCACTATCAATGAGGCGGGCTCCTTCGAGTACCTCGTCACCGCCACCGCCGACAACAGCACCTTGGCGCGCATTGTGCACGCGGTGGAAGAGGCGCAAGGCGCACGCGCGCCGACCCAGCGTTTTGTCGATCGCTTTGCCAAAATTTATACGCCCATCGTCTTTCTGATGGCTTTAGGCTTTGCCCTCGTGCCGCCGCTTTTCTTGGGCGGCGATTGGTCAGATTGGATCTACAAAGCGTTGGTGCTGCTCGTCATCGCCTGCCCTTGCGCGCTCGTGATTTCGACGCCCGTCACCATCGTCAGCGGTTTGGCGGCGGCGGCACGCCACGGCATTTTGATCAAAGGCGGCGTTTATTTAGAAGAAGGGCGCAAGCTGCGTTGGCTGGCGCTGGACAAAACCGGCACCATCACCCGTGGCCAGCCGCAGCAAACCGATTTTGAAGTGCTGGGTTCAAGCGATGCAAGCACGGTGCGCAGTTGGGCGGCCAGCTTGGCCAGCCGCTCAGAGCACCCCGTCTCGCGCGCGCTGGCACAGGCCGCGCAAGAAGACGGCGTGGCACTGCACGAGGTGCAAGACTTTGCCGCATTGCCTGGGCGCGGCACACAGGGCAGCATAGCGGGCAAGCCCTATTACTTGGGCAACCACCGCTTGATACATGAGCAAGGCTTGTGCTCGCCCCAGCTCGAAGCCCGTTTGACCGCGCTAGAGACCCAAGGCAAAACCGTCATCCTCTTGGCTGACCACGAGAAAGTCTATGGCCTGT
>CAZUUN010000099.1:0-5973 GCA_964622735.1 uncultured Burkholderiaceae bacterium
CCATGACCGCGCCTAGCGACAAGGTGTTGCCGATCAAAACTTGGCGGTAGCCGTAGTTGCCCACCAAGACATTGACCAAGCGCTTGGCCAACATGCTGGCCAGCGCAACGGGCACCAACATCATGCCCGCTTGCGCGGGGCTGTAGCCCAAGGGCAGTTGCAGCAGCAAAGGCAAAAAGTAAGGCATGCCCGATGAGCCCAAGCGCGAGGCGACATTGCCCAGCGAGCCGATGCGCAAACTGGTGACTTGCGCCAAGGTGCTTGGAAAAATCACATGCGGACGCCCGCGCGCATAGCGCCAATAAGCCAGCCAAGACAAGGCAGCTAACAAGAACATGGCCGCTGGTACCCAAGCGCCGGTGCGCTGCGCCCAATCGGTCAGCGCCAGCGACAACAAAATCAGCCCCAGCGTCAGCAGGGCATAACCGGCCCAATCAAAGCGCGGCGCGATGGTCGCCTGAAAGTTGGGCATGTAGTACAGGGCCAGCACGATGCCTAATAAGCAAACGGGCAGATTGATCAAAAAGATCCAATGCCAAGTGGCGAACTCGACGATCCAACCACCCACGGTCGGCCCGAGCAAAGGCCCGAGCAAACCGGGCACGGCAATAAAGCTCATGGCGGCTAAAAACTGCTCGCGTGGCACGCTGCGCAGCACCGCCAAGCGGCCTATCGGCAGTAGCATGGCGCCGCCCAAGCCCTGAATCACGCGCGCAGCAATCAGCTGGTTCAAGTTAGGCGCCAAGGCGCAGAGCAAAGAGCCCAAAGCAAAAATCGCCACCGCCGATAAAAACACGCGGCGCGTGCCAAAGCGGTCAGCCAACCAGCCCGAGGCGGGGATCAACAGCGCCATGGTCAAGGTGTAAGACACGATGATGCCGTGCATGGCCAGCGCGTTTTCGTTCAGGCTGTGCGCCATGGCTGGCAGCGCCGTATTGACGATGGTTGAATCCAAGGTCTGCATGAACAGCGCCGCAGCGACCAACCAAAGCAAAGGACGCGAAGTTTGCACGGAGACTTAAAAAGAAGTTAGCCGCGCAGCGTAAAGACTGCGGTGTTAGCCATCAAATTGGGGAAGGTGCGCACGGCTTTGCAATGCTCGGCATTGCCCAGCACGCCAAAGGCATCGCTCACCGTCAAGCCACAACGCGCCGCCAGCACCGCAAAGTCGGCAAAAGTGCCGACGCGGATATTCGGCGTGTCATACCACTCATAAGGCAGCGCTTTGGTCACCGGCATACGCCCGCGCAGCACCGCCATGCGATTGGGCCAATGGGCAAAGTTGGGGAAAGCAACCACGCCCATTTTGCCCACGCGGGCAGTCTCGCGCAGCATCACTTCGGCATTGCGCAAATGTTGCAGCGTGTTGATTTGCAGCACCACATCAAAGCTGGCATCGTCAAAAATGTCCAGTCCGTCCTCTAGATTCAACTGCAACACGGGCACGCCGCGCTGAATGCAGCCCTGCACACCCGCATCGGTAAACTCCACGCCATAACCGGTGCAGTTTTTATTTTGAATCAGGCTTTGCAGCATACGGCCATCGCCGCAGCCTAGGTCTAGAACGCGCGAGCCTTGCGGCACCAAATCGGCCAGCAGCGCGTGCAAGGGCAGCAGTTGGCTGGCGGTTTGTGCGCTCATGGCTGTATGCCCCCAAAATAAGAACGCACGGCATTCATATAGCGCGGATCTTCCAGCAAAAAGGCATCGTGCCCGTGCGGCGCATCGATTTCGGCATAAGTCACGGCGTTTTTATTCGCGACCAAGGCTTTCACGATCTCATGGCTGCGCTTAGGTGAAAAGCGCCAGTCGGTGCTAAAGCTCACCACAAAAAAACGCGCTTTGGTTAGGGCCAACGCTGCTTGCAAATCACCGCCAAAGGCGCGCGCTGGATCAAAATAATCCAAAGCGCGGGTGATGAGCAAATAGGTGTTGGCATCAAAGTATTCGGCAAACTTGTCGCCCTGATAACGCAGATAGCTCTCAATCTGGAACTCGACATCTTGCGTCGAGTAGTGGTAATCCTCACGCGCCAAACCATCGGCCAGCTCGCGCAACTGACGCCCGAATTTTTCATTCATGACATCGTCAGACAAATAAGTGATGTGGCCCACCATGCGCGCAATGCGCAAACCGCGCTTGGGCACAGTGTTGTGCGCATAAAAATTGCCGCCGTGGAAATCAGGATCGGTCGTGATGGCGCGCCGCGCGACTTCGTTAAAAGCGATGTTTTCAGCCGTTAAGTTAGGCGCAGTAGCAATCGCCACCGCATGGCGCAAGCGCTCGGGGTAGAGCATACTCCAGGCCAGCACTTGCATGCCACCCATACTGCCACCCATCACCGCCGCTAGGCTTTGTATGCCCAGGGCATCCATCAAACGCGCTTGGCTGTGGACCCAGTCTTCGACTGTCACGACGGGAAAGTCGGCGCCATAAATCTCGCCCGTGTCGGGGTTGCGGTGCATAGGGCCCGTTGAGCCAAAGCAAGAGCCCAGATTGTTCACGCCAATGACGAAAAAAATATTGGTATCGACCGGTTTGCCCGGGCCGATCATATTGTCCCACCAGCCCACATTTTGCGGCGCGTCGGCATAGCTGCCCGCCACATGGTGCGAGGCGTTGAGCGCATGGCAAATCAGCACCGCATTGCTTTTGTCAGCGTTGAGCGTGCCGTAGGTCTCAAACGCCAAATCGTATGCACGAATCTGCTTGCCGCTTTGCAGGGCGAGCGGCGTTTCAAAATGCATACTTTGCGCTTGGGCTATCAACATAGTAAGCATTGTAAGATACCAGCCTGTGCCGCTTGAGGCTTAAAACCATAGATGTTTTAGGGCTGTAAGGCGCATGAAACCTGCCTGAGCAGCTCATTTTTATATAGCCCACGCCGCGAATCCCTTATGACTCCACACGCGCCTTTAATCATCGACACCGCCAACGGCAGCATCAGCGCCACCGACCGCGAGCGCTTGCAGCACCCACTGGTGGGCGGCGTCATCTTCTTTGCGCGCCACTGGCAAAGCCGCCAGCACCTGCTGGAGCTGTGTGCCGAGATCAAAAGCCTGCGCGCCGACCTGCTCATCACCGTCGACCACGAAGGCGGGCGCGTGCAGCGCTTTAAAACCGACGGCTTCACCCACCTGCCGCCCATGCGCAGCTATGGCGAGCGCTGGCTGCAGCCCAGCAAACGCGAAGGCGACAGCGCCCTAGCCGCCATGAACGCGGCCAGCGCTTGCGGCTTTGTATTGGCGAGCGAGCTGCGCGCTTGCGGCGTTGATTTCTCTTTCACGCCCGTGCTGGATTTAGATTGGGGCGGCAGCACCGTTATTGGCGACCGCGCCTTTGCGCAAGATGCGCGCATCGTCACGGCTCTCAGCCAAGCGCTGATGGCGGGCTTGCGACTAGCGGGCATGCGCAACTGCGGCAAACACTTTCCGGGCCACGGCTTTGTGCGGGCTGATTCGCACACCGAAATCCCCGTCGACAAACGCAGCTTGCGCGCTATTTTGCAAGACGACGCCGCGCCCTATGGCTGGCTCTCGAACTCGCTCGACAGCGTCATGCCCGCGCATGTGATTTACCCCAAAGTGGACAGTCTGCCCGCAGGCTTTTCACCCAAATGGCTGAACGAGATCTTGCGCGAAAAAATGCAATTTTTGGGCTGCATTTTTAGTGATGACTTGAGCATGGAAGGCGCGCGCCAAATCGGCGGCAAAACGGTGAGCTACACCGAAGCAGCCATCGCCGCGCTGAACGCGGGCTGCGACATGGTGCTGCTGTGCAACCAATCGCAAGTCGAGGGCGGCAAAAGCGTGGATGCGCTGATCGACGGCCTGGCCCGCGCCCAAAAGAAAAAACAATGGCAGCCCAATGCCAGCAGCGAAGAGCGCCGCTTGCACCTGCTGCCCGACAGCGAGCCGCAAAGTTGGGATGAACTGATGATCAACCCGCGCTATATACAAGCGCTGGAATTGGCCTTGGCGGGGTAGCTTTGGCTGTCTACGCTGACTCTGCTTGAAGCATCAAACCTTAAAGGACGAACCAAAGCTTTGTTAACGGCTTCTGGAGCGACTCCAGAGCTTCCTGAAACTGAGCGTTTTTTATAACAAAGTAGCGCGTCGCATTCACCACTTGTAGAACTCCTTGCTGCGCATCGTCAGCAAAAATAGAGGGTGACATTGTTTTTACTGACTGCAAATTTGCAAGTCCATCCAGCAAAGCTGTCAGATCCGATGCGCGGATGTGTCCTACACCTACTTATAAGCAATGCTGCGAAGATGTGATTCAGAGTTCATTCGACCCACAGGATCACCATGACATCTTTCTCTCACACCCCTCTTAAGCGTGTAGTCGCTTTGGCGATTGCGTCTTTGCTCTTCGCTGGTCCAGCTTTTGCTAAAGACAAAGGCGATGACCACCATGGTCACGGCAAAGACAAGCATGCCCAAAAGTATGAACACAAACGCGCCAAACAAGAAGCGAAATACGCCCGCAAAGCCGAGAAGCGCGAACGCAAAGAGATTAAGCCTGGCAGCTATTTCAATGACCAGCAGCGCGTAGACGTGCGTGATTACTATGTGCAGCGCTACGCAAATCGCAAAAATTGCCCGCCCGGCTTGGCCAAAAAGAACAATGGCTGCATGCCACCGGGCTTGGTTCGCAGTTGGACGGTAGGCCAGCCTGTGCCTGCGGGCGTGACCATTTATGCAGTGCCTCAGCCTATCATCAGGCAATTACCGCCTGCGCCTTACGGTTATCGCTACGCCCGCATCGGCGGCGACATTGTGCTGGTGCAGCAGCAAAGCAACTTGATCGTGGACATCATTCAAAGCCTGCTGGGCGACTGATAGAAAGCGCGCGCCAAATCGGCGGCAAATCGAATCGGTCAGCTACACCGAAGCGGCCATGGCCGCGCTGAACGCGGGCTGGGACAGGGTGCTGCTGTTCAAGCAATCGCAAGTCGATGGCGGCAAAAGCGTGGATGCGTTAATCGACGCCCTGGCCCGCGCGCAAAAGAAAAAACAATGGGAGCCCCCCTATGCCAGCAGCGAGGAGCGCCGCTTGCACCTGCTGCCCGACAGAGAGCCGCAAAGTTGGGATGACTTGATGATAAAGCCGCGCTATCTACAAGCGCTGGAGTTGGCGTTGCCGCGGTAGAGCAGGATTTACCCCCGCGCTCATGAAAATTGGCCATTGTTCTCATGCTGTGCGCCATGTCTGCCCACACTCAACGATGCGCGCGTGCGCTTGCGCGAAATGCCAGCGAAGAAGCACCAACGGAAAAATACGCCAGATTAAGAAACGCAGGGCACTAAGTGCGATGCGTCATGGTGATCAATCATTGGTGCTTTTGCGATCAAGCCCCAGGTCACGCAGATGCGCGGCGCTATCGACAAGATTCATCATGCAGGCCGCGGCTTGAATCGTCAGCGGGTGTTGCGTGTAGCCGGCTTGTGGCGTGATCAACCCAGCCACATCGCGCATCAACTTCAGCTGTTCTTCGGTGGCGTCGGCCAGTAGCACTTTCAGCAGATTCTCGATAGCGATGACGCGAACCTGTAAGTGGACGATCTCGGCATTAGTCAGCGGCAGCGCTGCAGTGGGCAAAGCACCTGACACCGGCGGCACGCGAGAGTATTTCCCCTCCGCTTCTTCGTCATCCCACTTTGATACCGCTCTCGCCAGAAGCTGGGCGCGTTCAGATTCTTTAGCTTTTGAGTTCGACATGCGTCATCTTTCCATTTCCTTAGCCTACCAAAGTATTGGGTCGCGCCTTATTGGGCCGCGCCTAAATGGCGACTTTTGGGACAAAGCTCACTATCCATCTTTTACATGCCTCAGTCAATGCGCCAGCGCACCTAGCGCAGACACAGCAGCGAGCGTTTAGCTCGTAGCGGCTAAAGCCCAAGCTGCTGGGCTGAACAAGGCTGACTAAGCCGCAGCCGAGTGCTGAAACAGATGTTTGACAGGTGTTTG
>CAZUUN010000100.1:0-2644 GCA_964622735.1 uncultured Burkholderiaceae bacterium
CAAGGCCCGTTTGAGCTGTGGCAAGAAGCGGGCTGGCAAGCCGTGGCCGAGATGATTCAAGAAGACATCGCCGCAGGCAAAACGCTGATCAACACGCCGCTGCCGGATTGGGTCTTGAGTGCGCCCGTCTTGGCCGCTGGTGGCGTGCACACGCCGCAGGGTTCGTGGTCGGCTAGCCAAAACCAGTTTTTGCCCAAACGCCAGCTGCCGGTTTATGCGCGCCAATACTTCCCCGATGCCATTTTCGGCACGGGCGCACTGCCTTATTTGCAAGCAGGTACAACCGTTAAAGAGACCGATGCTTATCGCTCGTGGACGATGGACAAGCCTGAGGCTGAGGGCATTTTGATCTTCACCTTCAAGACCAAAATGCACGCCATCAGCCCCGATTTGGGCGAGGGTCTGATGGCTGCTATCGACTTGGCCGAGCGCAGCTACAAAGGCTTGGTCATTTGGAATGGCACCACTGAGGCGCCCTTCTCAGCCGGCGCCGATTTGCAAGCCATGTTGCCCGCGTTTATGGCGGGCGGCTCTAAAGCCATCGAGCCAGCCGAGCAAGCGCTACAAGACTTGATGCTGCGCGTGCGTTATGCCCAAGTGCCAGTGGTCACTGCGCTGCGCAATATGGTGTTGGGCGGGGGTTGTGAGCTGGCAGTGCATTCGGCCAAGCGCGTGGCCGCGATGGAAAGCTATATTGGTTTGGTCGAAGTAGGCGTCGGTCTCGTGCCTGGCGCTGGCGGCCTGACTTATATTGCGCGCCGTGCAGCTGAGGCTTGCCGCGCCACCACACACCAGGACCTACTGCCTTTCTTGACCAAAGGCTTTACCGCAGCCGCGATGGCAACGGTAGGCACAGGCGCGATCGAGTCCCGCGAGCTGGGTTATTTGCTCTGGAGCGACACCATCGTGCCGAATAAGGACGAGTTGCTCTATGTCGCGATACAAGAAGCGCAAGCGCTGCACCAAGCCGGCTACCGCCCACCGCTCAAGCGCCTGTTCCCCGTTGCGGGGCGCAGCGGCAAAGCCACCATTCAGGGTCAGCTGATCAATATGCGCGATGGCGGTTTTATCAGCGAGCACGACTTCCACATTGCCAGCTTGATTGCGGGTGTGGTCACTGGCGGCGAAGTTGATACAGGCACCTTGGTCGATGAGGCTTATTTGATGAAGCTGGAACGCCAAGCATTCTGCAGCCTGCTGGATCACCCGAAAACGCAAGCGCGCATCATGGCCATGCTGCAAGACGGCAAACCTTTGCGTAATTAAGCCCCGCGTCCTAACGAATTTGAGGAAGAATCGACATGAGCAAACAAATCCAAGACGCCTACATCGTTGCTGCCACGCGCAGCCCTATCGGGCGCTCGCACAAAGGCTATTTTAAAAACACCCGCCCCGACGATTTGCTCGCTGGCATCGTCCAAGCTGTGCTGGCGCAAGCCCCTGGCCTGGACCCCGCTGCGATTGAAGATCTGATCTGCGGCTGCGCCGTACCCGAGGGCCCGCAAGGCCTGAATGTGGCACGCGTGGCTACCGTGTTGGCGGGCTTGCCCAAATCCGTCGGCGGCATCACCGTCAACCGCTTTTGCGCCTCGGGTTTGTCAGCCATACAAATGGCCGCTGACCGCATCCGCGTGGGCGAGGCTGATGTCATCATCGCTGCCGGTGTTGAGAGCATGAGCATGGTGCCCATGCTGGGCAACACGCCCTCGCTCTCGCCCACCATTTTTGCCCACACCGACAATATTGACGACTACGGCATCGCCTATGGCATGGGCCTGACGGCTGAGCGCGTGGCCGAGCAGTGGAAGGTCAGCCGCGAAGCGCAAGACGCTTTCGCCGCCGAGTCGCACCGCCGCGCTGCCGCTGCCATCGCCGCGGGCCACTTTGCACAAGAGATCACGCCCATGCAAGTGCAAGAGCGCGCACTAGATTTAGCGACGCAGCAAGTCACGCTGAGCCAACGCATGGTCGATATCGACGAAGGTGTGCGCCCCGACACCACCGTCGAGGCGCTGGCTAAACTGCGCCCCGCCTTTGCCGCCAAAGGCAGTGTGACTGCGGGTAATAGCTCACAAACCTCAGATGGCGCGGGTGCGCTGCTGGTAGTGAGCGAGGCCGCGCTCAAACGCTACAACCTGAAGCCGCTGGCGCGCTTTGTTTCTTTTGCGGCACGCGGCGTGCCGCCCCACATCATGGGCATAGGCCCGATAGAGGCGATTCCAGCCGCACTCAAAAATGCGGGCTTGAAACAAGAAAACATGGACTGGATCGAGCTGAACGAGGCTTTTGCCGCGCAATCGCTGGCGGTCATCAACACGCTGGGTTTAGACACGACCAAGGTCAACCCCATGGGCGGCGCCATCGCTTTGGGTCATCCCTTGGGCGCAACGGGTGCTATCCGCGCAGCCACCGTCATCCATGCACTGCAACGCAACAAACTCAAATATGGCATGGTCACCATGTGCATAGGCATGGGCCAAGGCGCTGCCGGGATTTTTGAGCGCGTTTAAAGTCAGCTTGTTGAGTCAAGCCGCGCTGGGCTTGGCTGAATCTTGCTTAAGCCTGAGCCAACAAAACCGCCCGCGTGGCGGTTTTTTGCTGTGCGCGCAGGCCATTGCTGCGGTGCAGGTAGCTGAATGCTGAA
>CAZUUN010000100.1:2744-5947 GCA_964622735.1 uncultured Burkholderiaceae bacterium
GCTGAATGCTGAAAGCATGAAAAAACCTTCCAGTCACTACTGAAACAATAGCTGCTCAGGCAGATTTCACAAGCCAAATCGGCTATTTGGCTCTTAAATCAACCGAATAAAGCCCAAATGCAACCCGTCACGCACAATTTTGCCGTGGCCAAGCTTGATATCGATGCGATGCCCGCGCGTGGTGCAAGTGGCGACTTGGCGCAGCAGCTCGTGCAACTGTGCTTGGCTCGCTTGGGTGCTGTGTGCCTGCTGCAACCAGTAGCGCAGCACATTGGCTTGGCGCGCGCGGCTTAAGGTTTGCAAGGTCTTGATCGCGGGCGGCAAGCCGATTTGCTGCAGGTCTTGTTGCGCCAACTCTTGCAGCAGCGTTTGTGCCTCTGCCGCGTGCGCCGATGAGCGCGTGAAGGTCGTGCGGAACTGCGGAAAAATCTGCTCCAGCAGCGGCAGCAATTCATGTCGAATGTGGTTGCGCGTGTAGCGCAGCTCGGTGTTGCTCGGGTCTTCGACCCAAGTGTGGTCTTGGGCCTGCAGCCAGGCGCGCAAGTCTGGCGCCCCAAAGCCGAGCAAAGGGCGGTGCCATTGCAAACCCGCCCGCTCCCAATGCGCGGGCATGGCGGCCAAGCCGGGCAGCCCTGCGCCGCGCGAGAGCGCAATCAGCAGCGTTTCCACTTGGTCATCGGCATGTTGCGCCAGCGCCATGCTCTGCGGTCTGCGCTCTGGTGGCAGGGCTTGCACGGCGGCGATCAGCGCTGCGTAGCGCGCGCGCCGCGCCGCGTCTTCGGGGCTTTGGCCGCTGGCGTGGCGCGCATCGACGCGGGCGATGTGCAAGGGAACAGCCAGTGCGGCGCAAGTTGCTTGCGCGTGGCAGACAAAATCTTCAGCCGCAGCTTGCAAGCCGTGGTGCACATGGATGGCCTGCACTTGGCCCGGGTAAAGGCGGGCGCAAATATGCAGCAGCACGCTCGAATCTGCGCCGCCGCTATAGGCCACCGCCACGGGCAGCGCCATGCTGGCTGCGGCTACTGCGGCTTCGAGGGAGGCTGTGCTTAAATCCGGCATGGTGCTCATCGTAGCTTGGTTTTTTTATGAGATGGTTCGCATGCGTCGTTTTTTCTTTTGCTGGGTTCTGGTTTGGGCAAGCTTGGCGATGGCACAGGCAGCGCCCGCAGCTGCAAAATTAGCAACGCCGCGTTTGCAGGTGCGCGCAGTCAAAATCAGCGATGGCGACACGCTGTGGGTTCAAACCAAGGCTGGCGCGCGCCTGAAAATACGCTTGGCCCAAATCGACGCGCCAGAAATTTGCCAAGCCTGGGGGCAGCAGTCTAAGCGCGCCTTGGCGCAAAAAATAACTGGACGGTCATTGCAGCTAGAGCTCTTGGGCCAAGACCAATATACGCGTGGCTTGGCGCGCATCTGGGTCGATGGCCAAGATGTAGGCGCTTGGATGGTCGCCTCGGGTCACGCTTGGGCGTATAGCTTGGGCAAATACCAGAACGCGCTTTACTACCGCCAAGAAGAAGCCGCCAAAAAGGCCCAGTTAGGCCTGTGGACTTTGCCCGCGCCGATGCAGCCGCGGTTTTTTAGGCGCCAGCAGCCTAGCTGCTACCCAGACTGGAAACCGAAGGCCCAAGCCGCTTAAAGACGCGGATGAGGGGTTTAAGCCTGTTTGAGCGGTTTATAATCAAGAATAAATCCATAAAAATCCGCATGAAAACTGCCTGAGCAGCTATGAAAATAGTAGTAATCGCTCACGGCTTGCTTCCATCCTGACTTGAAAAATTCGCAAACGCCATCACTTGTGAGGCGAATCCTTCACACTGTTTACCAAGCGATCACTATGCACGACCATACTCACCCCGATGGGGAAAAATGCCCTATGCACGAAGAGCAGCCCCTAGCCGCGGAGCAGGCGCAAACTTCGCCAGCCGCAAACGATGCCGGCGAACAAGTTGCCGCACTCCAAGCCCAAGTGGCCGAACTGCAAGACCAGTACATACGCGCCCAGGCCGAAGTCGCCAATGCACGGCGCCGCGCCGAAGAGGAAGTGGCCAAATCCCGCAAATTTGCCATTGAGGGCTTTGCCGAAAACCTTTTGCCTGTGCTCGACAGCCTCGAGGCGGGTTTGGCCGCCAAAGACGCCAGCAACGAGACTTTGCGCGAAGGCACACAGCTCACGCTGAACCAATTGCTGGCCGCCCTAGAACGCAGCAAAGTGCTGGCAATCGCCCCAGCCGCGGGCGAAAAATTTGATCCGCATCTGCACCAAGCCATCAGCATGGTGCCGGCGGAGCAAGAAGCCAACACGGTGGTGAGCGTGCTGCAAAAGGGTTACACCATAGCCGACCGCATTTTGCGCCCTGCCTTGGTTACGGTCGCCGCACCCAAATAAAAATTCCATTTAAGGGCTTGAAATCGGCCCTAAACGACACATTTAATTAGCAATCAACTATCCTAACGGAGCGAAAAATGGGAAAAATCATCGGTATCGACTTGGGCACGACCAACTCTTGCGTGTCCATCATGGAAGGCAACACCACCAAGGTGATTGAGAACGCCGAGGGCGCGCGCACGACGCCGTCTATCGTCGCCTATCAAGAAGATGGCGAAATCTTGGTCGGCGCATCGGCCAAGCGCCAAGCAGTGACCAACCCGCGCAACACCCTCTACGCCATCAAGCGTTTGATCGGTCGTAAATTCACCGAAAAAGAAGTGCAAAAAGACATCGACCTGATGCCTTACTCCATCGTAGCTGCCGACAATGGCGATGCGTGGGTGGAAGTGCGCGGCAAAAAAATGTCAGCGCAACAAGTCAGCGCCGACATCTTGCGCAAGATGAAAAAAACCGCCGAAGACTACTTGGGCGAAACCGTGACGGAAGCGGTTATTACCGTTCCCGCTTACTTCAACGACGCCCAGCGCCAAGCGACCAAAGACGCGGGCCGCATTGCGGGCCTAGATGTCAAACGCATCATCAACGAGCCCACCGCAGCGGCGCTGGCTTTTGGTTTGGACAAAAGCGAAAAAGGCGATCGCAAGATTGCGGTGTATGACCTAGGCGGCGGCACTTTTGACGTCTCGATCATTGAGATTGCGGAAGTCGACGGCGACAAGCAGTTTGAAGTGTTGTCTACCAATGGCGACACTTTCTTGGGCGGCGAAGACTTTGACCAGCGCATCATCGACTTCATCATCACCGAGTTCAA
>CAZUUN010000101.1:0-5898 GCA_964622735.1 uncultured Burkholderiaceae bacterium
ACACGGCTGCCCGTGCGTCACTGATAAAGCCTTTGGCTTGCAAGTCATTCAGCACGGCGGCGATTTGCTCCGCGCTTTCGGCATGCGGTTTGAGCTTGCGTTCCAGCTCTAGCCGCCCATATTCACGCGCTGCCAAATAGCGCAGGGCGCGACCTTTGAGCGAGGGGCCGCGTGCTTGGCGTTTTTGTTCGTCTTGCACCGCGCCCAACGCAGCGCCCAGATCAGCACCTGGATTCAGCCCCGCTTGCGTCGGTGTCATTGGTGGCGCGGCTGCGCGGCCGCCTGCAACTCAACCATGGCCAAACCCGAACCAGGGCAAGTGCGGATGCGGTAGGGGCGTGGCGCCTCATTAAACAGTAAGCGCATCAAGAGATTTTTCATGCGAACTCCTCGTGTTGCTGTGGCGCTGGCGGCAGCTTGGGTCTTAGGCGGCTTCAGGTGCTGCGCCCATGGGGATGATGCCCAGCTGCTCACGCACTTTGTTTTCAATCTCGGCGGCCAGCTCGGGGTTCTCGCGCAAGAAGTCGCGCGAGTTGTCGCGGCCCTGGCCGATTTTTTCGCCTTTGTACGAGTACCAAGCGCCTGATTTGTCCACGACTTTGGCCTCTACACCCAAATCGATGACTTCGCCTTCGCGCGAGATGCCTTCACCGTACAAAATATCAAAGATGGCTTCTTTGAAAGGCGGGCTGACTTTGTTCTTGACCACTTTCACGCGGGTTTCATTGCCCACAATGTCGTCGCCTTTTTTGATCGAGCCGATGCGGCGGATATCGAGGCGCACCGAGGCGTAAAACTTCAGCGCATTGCCGCCCGTGGTGGTTTCTGGGCTGCCAAACATCACGCCGATCTTCATGCGGATTTGGTTGATGAAAATCACCATGCAGTTTGATTTTTTGATCGTCGCGGTCAGCTTGCGCAGCGCTTGGCTCATCAAACGCGCTTGCAGACCGGGCAGGCTGTCGCCCATGTCGCCTTCAATCTCGGCGCGGGGCGTGAGCGCGGCAACCGAGTCAATCACGATCAAATCGACGGCGCCTGAGCGCACCAAACTGTCAACGATTTCGAGCGCTTGTTCGCCCGTGTCAGGCTGGCTGATGAGCAAATCGCGCACATTCACGCCCAGTTTTTCAGCGTAGCCCACATCGAGCGCATGCTCGGCGTCGACAAAGGCGCATTGGCCCGCGACTTTTTGCATCTCGGCTATCACTTGCAGGGTCAGCGTGGTTTTGCCGCTGGACTCGGGGCCGTAGATTTCGATCACACGGCCGCGTGGCAGGCCGCCCACGCCCAAAGCGATGTCGAGGCCGAGCGAGCCCGTGGAGACGACTTGCACATCTTCGATTTTCTCGCCTTCGCCCAAGCGCATGATGGAGCCTTTGCCAAATTGCTTTTCAATTTGCGCCAGCGCCGCTGCCAAAGCTTTGGATTTTTCGCTGTCCATCTCCATTTTTGGGGCTATGGATTTGGGTGTGCGTTCGGGTTTGATTTTGGCTTCCATCTGCTGTTTCTCCGGTAAATTCAAGTAACTGTTTATTTAAACAGGCTGTATCGATAAGCAGTAATGTAGCATAAGATGAAAACGATACAATGCAATTATTAGTCAGTTTAATTGACTAAATAAAGCTGCCGTTTTCTGCTGCAAAAAAGGGGTGAGTCCATGAACGATGCTTGGCGTCAAAGCCACTTTGGCCGCTTGCTGGGTCACGCCATGCGGCGTTTTGATCAGCGCGTGCTAACACTCATGGCGCGCGATGCTGAGGTGCCCTTGGCGCTGTCCAACCTGGCCGCGCGGGCGCAGGTGAGTGCGGCACATATCCACATCACGCGGCACTTGGCGCTACAGGGCTCGCGTCTGACGGATTTGGCGCAAGCGGCGGGCATGAGCAAGCAAGCCATGGCCACGCTGGTGGATCAGTGCGAAGCTTGGGGCTTGGTCGAGCGCGTGAGCGACAGCCAAGATGCGCGCGCCAAACGGCTGCACTTCACGCCTGTGGGTTTGCTGTGGTTGCAGGGTTTTGAGCGCGCCGTGGCGCAGGCCGAGGCCGAGTTGGAAGAGGAGGTGGGCGCTGAGGTGGCGACGGTGCTGCGCTTGGGGCTAGAAGCTTATGCCAACGGCTATGGCGAGCTGTAAGCGCCTTCCAAGCAGAAATCGAAGCAAAATAAAGGTGAAATTGGCATTTAAAGCCGTCAAGCCTGCCTGAGCAGCTCTTGTTTTAGTAGTGTTTGAAGGGGTTTGTATGAATCAAACACCAGCCTAGTGGCAAAAGAAAACCCGCCATGAGCGGGTTTTTGAAGCTCAGAGCGTTGCCGAATCAAGGCAGCGGTTTGACGATGCGGTCTTTGCGGTCTTGCAGCCAATGCTCCAAATAATGGATATTGGTGCCGCCCGCCATAAATTTGGCATCCACCATCAGCTCGCGGTGCAGCGGCGTGTTGGTTTTAATGCCCTCGACCACCAACTCGACCAAGGCCGAGCGCATGCGCGCCAGCGCTTGCTCGCGCGTGTCGCCATAGGTGATGAGCTTGCCTATCATGCTGTCATAGGTTGGCGGCACAAAATAGTTGGTGTACACATGCGAGTCCACCCGCACGCCCGGGCCGCCCGGTGGGTGCCACAGGGTGATGCGCCCCGGCGAGGGCATGAAGTTGTAGGGATCTTCGGCGTTGATACGGCACTCGATGGCGTGGCCCTTCATCTGTGCCAGCACTTCGCGCTGCGTCCAAGGCAGCTTGGCACCCGCCGCAATGCGGATTTGCTGCTGCACGATGTCAATGCCGGTGATCAGCTCGGTCACCGGGTGCTCGACCTGCACGCGGGTGTTCATCTCAATAAAGTAAAACTCGCCGTTCTCGTACAAGAACTCAAAAGTACCGGCACCACGGTAGCCGATTTTTTTGCAAGCCTCGGCGCAGCGCGTACCGATCTTTTCAATCAGGCGGCGCGGAATGCCTGGCGCCGGTGCCTCTTCAATCACCTTTTGGTGGCGACGCTGCATCGAGCAATCGCGTTCGCCCAAATGCACCGCGTTGCGGTGCGTGTCGGCCAAAATTTGGATTTCCACATGGCGCGGGTTTTGTAAAAACTTCTCCATATAGACCGCGGGGTTGCCAAAAGCAGCGCCCGCCTCGGCCTTGGTCATTTGCACCGCGTTGAGCAAAGCCGCCTCAGTGTGCACCACGCGCATACCGCGCCCGCCACCACCGCCTGCTGCCTTAATAATGACGGGGTAGCCGATGGCTTTGGCCGTGCGCTTGATCAGCGCGGGGTCATCGCTCAACTCGCCCTCAGAGCCGGGTACGCAAGGCACGCCCGCTTTGATCATGGTTTGCTTGGCGGATACTTTGTCGCCCATCAGGCGGATCGATTCAGGCGTGGGCCCAATAAAGGTAAAGCCCGACTGCTGCACGCGCTCGGCAAAGTCGGCGTTCTCGCTCAAAAAGCCATAGCCGGGGTGGATGGCCTCGGCGTCGCTCACCTCAGCGGCTGAAATCAGCGCGGGCATATTCAAATAGCTTTGCGCCGAATTGGCCGGGCCGATGCAAATCGCCTCGTCGGCGAGCTTCACATATTTGGCGTCGCGGTCCGCTTCTGAATAGACCATCACGGCCTTGATGCCCATCTCACGGCAAGCGCGCTGCACCCGCAGGGCAATCTCGCCACGGTTGGCTACGAGAATTTTTTTAAACATGGCTCTATCCTAGGGTTTGCTGGCAGATTCAGCGTGGGCACTTTTTAAGTACCTTTTAGCCAAAAATCGTCATCAAAGCTGCCTGGGCAGCTATTTATTTTGCAGCAATCAATTACTCAATAATGAACAAGGCTTGGCCGTACTCGACGCCTTGGCCGTTGTCGCAGCAGACTTTTTTTACCACGCCTGATTTGTCGGCTTCAATCTCGTTAAGAATTTTCATCGCTTCAATGATGCACAGCGTATCGCCCGCGTTCACGCTGTCGCCCACTTCGACAAAGGGTTTAGAGCCGGGTGAAGAAGAGCGGTAGAAAGTGCCCACCATGGGTGAAGTCACTTTGTGGCCAGCGTCTTCGGCTGGGGCTGGGGCTGGGGCTGGGGCTGGGGCTGGGGCTGGGGCTGGGGCTGCGGCGGCCACCGGTGCGGCGGCTGGCGCACTGCCTGCTACTTGGATGGTTTGTTGCGGTTGTGGCGCTGATACATATTGCACCTGGGGGGCTGTGCCCACTGGTGGACCTTTGACGATGCGTACCGTGCCTTCGGCTTCGGTGATTTCTAGCTCGTGAACATTCGATTCTGAGATCAAATCGATCAGGGTTTTGAGTTTGCGTAAATCCATAACATCTCCTTGAAGGGTTGGCGCCGATAACGCCGATCATTTTATTTTTGCAGCATTTGCGCTTAATTGCGGCTATTTTACTGTAATTTTCGGTAATTATTGATATTTATGGTTTGACGGCTTGCTTTAGAGGGCTTGTGCCCGAGCAAGAATGGCCGTCAAATCGGCGGCTTGAAGTGCGCCTAGATGGGCTTTTAGTATAGCGCCATTCTCATCTAACAAGACCGTATAGGGCAGCTTGCCGCTCGGGTTGCCCAAATCTTGCATCAAAGCCATGCCGGCATAACCCGCCACCGCGCAAGCCATGTCAAAGCCTTTGGGCTGCCAAAAGCGCTGCACATTGGCCAAGTCATCGAGTGCAATCGCGACAAAATCAAAGTTCTTAAGCGCAATTGCCTGCAATTGGCTGTTAATCATCGGCAGCTCCGCTACGCAGGGCGGGCACCAAGGTGCCCAAAAATTAATCAGCAGTTTTTTCTCGCGCCCAGTCGTGGGCAAACTCAGGTGCGAACCATCGAGCTTTTGCAAATGCAGGGTTTTGTCTGGTTGATGTGCGCCACTTGGCGCATCTTCGCGCAAATTGAGCCAAAGACCCAGCCCAGCGGCAGCTACGGCTGCAGTCGCAAAGCCGATGCGTTGCAGGGTCAGGCGGCGCTCGGGTGATGGTGGCAAGGGCGTATTCATGGCTGCATTATCGCTGCCAAATCTGCGCGGCTAGAGCGCAGCCGCGTGTCTGCGCCAGGTGCCAGCCGCGCTTTCAGCGCGCCGCGTATTTGGTCCGCGTCGTGCACTTGCAGGTGAATTTCGACCACATAGTGCAGATTGGGCGCCAAATCGCTGCAAATCAAGTGCGGCGAGCGCTCGCTGTCGCCGCCATCGTCAGCCACGCTGTAATCGATTTGTTGATTGATCAGCCAAATCTCCAAGTCTTTGGGCGACTGGACATACAAGTCTAAATAGATGGGGCTGTGGCGCATGGCCAAACCCAGCCACACATTGCCGCGCAGCAGCGGCGAAAAATCGGCCAGCTGGTCCATCCAGCGCAGTGCCAATTGCCGCAAGCTGGCCAAGTGCGGCGCGTGCTGCGGGTAATACAGGCGCAGTTGCAGCTGCGCCTCGGCCAGCAGCGCGGCGGTATCGACCGCGCCCACGTCCTTAGTCAGCTTGAGATTTTTTATCGCTTGCTGCCGCGCCGCGCCCAGCTCCAAGCCGCCTTCTAATATCAGCTTGGCCGCCAGTTGGCAGATTTCGGCTTCGTGCTTGCTCATGGGCAGCATTCTAGCTCTGCGACTTGTTCACCGCCCAGCAGCTAGATCGTCCGCGCAAGCGCGTAAAATCAGCGTTTTACCAATTTTGAATCACCACCAGTGAAGGATGTGAATATGAAGCCAGCACCAGACTATGTCCCCGGCCACGGCCTGCTCAAAGGCAAATCCGTACTCGTGACCGCCGCCGCTGGCGTGGGCATAGGCTACGCAGCGGCCAAACGCGCCGCCGAAGAGGGCGCACGCGCCTTGTTCGTCTCTGATGTACACGAGCGCCGCCTGAACGAAGCCGTCGAAAACCTGAAAAAAGAAACTGGCCTGC
>CAZUUN010000102.1:0-5843 GCA_964622735.1 uncultured Burkholderiaceae bacterium
GGGTGCATTCATAAAGCCGATTTTAGGCGCATTTGCAGACCCTAACTTCTAGCTTGATGTATATCAACGCAGTTTGCAGAGCTTTGCGGCACAGTGCAGCCTATGCCCGAATCGTTCTCCAGTTCTCTTTTTTCAGCGCCCGCAGCGGCCGACTTTGCCCTACCTGATGCGGCGCTCTTGGCCAAATACGACAAGCCCGGGCCGCGCTACACCTCTTACCCCACCGCCGACCGCTTTGTCGAGGCCTATAGCGCCGCCGACTACCAGCAAGCGCTGGGCCTGCGCGGCAGTGCTTTGGCGGCAGCGCCCACGCCACTGTCTTTGTATGTGCACATTCCTTTTTGCCAATCGCTGTGCTACTACTGCGCTTGCAACAAAATCATCACCAAGCAGACCAGCCGCGCCATTGCGTATTTAGATTTGCTCAAGCAAGAAATCAGCCTGCACGCGGCCGCGCTTGGCGGCCACAAAGCAGCGGTCAGCCAAGTGCATTTGGGTGGCGGCACGCCCACTTTTTTAAGCGATGCGCAGCTGGCTGATTTGTGGGCGGCGCTGCGGCGCAGTTTTCACTTTGTGCCCGGCGGCGAATACTCGATCGAGATCGACCCGCGTACCGTCACGCACGAGCGCTTGGCACATTTGGCGCAGCTGGGCTTTAACCGCCTGTCTTTTGGCGTACAAGACTTTGATCCCGCGGTGCAAAAAGCCGTGCACCGCGTGCAAAGCTTTGAGCAGGTGGAAAGCCTGATGGCTTCGGCGCGCAGCTTGGGCTTCGAGTCCATCAACCTGGACTTGATCTACGGCTTGCCGCTGCAATCGGGCGCGAGCTTGGCGCAGACGCTGGCGCAGGTCAACAGCTTGCGACCCGATCGCATCGCGCTCTACTCTTATGCGCATTTGCCGCAGCGCTTCAAGCCGCAGCGCCGCATCGACGACCACAAACTGCCATCGGCCAGCGAGAAAGTGGCGATGTTTAATCTGGCACTGCAAACCCTGCACGACGCGGGCTACGACTATATTGGCATGGACCACTTTGCGCTGCCCGGCGACAGCTTGGCCGTGGCCAAACGCCAAGGGCGGCTGCACCGCAACTTTCAGGGCTATAGCACGCAAGCCGATTGCGATTTAATCGGCTTGGGTGTTTCTGCCATCGGCAAAGTCGGCGGGCACTATTGCCAAAACGCCAAAACTATCGAAGAGTACGCCGACGCGCTGGCCCAAGGCGAATTGCCCATCGTGCGCGGCATGGTGCTCAGCCGCGACGACCTGCTGCGGCGCGCCATCATCATGGCCATCATGTGCCAAGGGCGGCTCGACTTTGGCGCCGTGGGCGTGGCTTGGCTGTTGAACTTTCGCGAAGTCTTTGCCGACGAACTGGCGCGCTTGCGTGAGCTAGAGGCCGATGGCCTACTCAGCTTTGACGACGATGGCTTTAGCCTGACGGCGCAAGGCTGGCTCATGGTGCGGGCGGTTGCCATGGTTTTTGACAAATACTGCCAAAGCGATTTGCTGCGCGCGCGCTACTCTAAAATCATCTGATGCAAACAGCCCTGCTGGCATCTTCTTTTCTTTTGGGTTTACTCAGCGGCTCGCATTGCTTGGCCATGTGCGGCCCCGCTTGCGTTGCTTTGCAGTCTGCACCAGCTGATGCGCAAGTCATGTTCGATGCGCGCAGCCCGCAAGTGGCCACTAGCCGCAAATTGGGTTTGAAGCGTTTGTTCGCGCCTTCCATTTTGCGTTTTCAGCTCGGGCGTTTGCTGTCTTACTCGGCCATGGGCGCTGTTGTGGCGGCCAGCGTGCAGGCCTTGGCTTGGGGCAGCGCCAGCATGGAAGGGCTCAAATCCATCTGGACCATCTGGCACGCCCTCGTGCTGGTCTGGGGCTTGATCTTGCTTTTGTGGGGGCGGCAAGTTTTGTGGCTGCAAGGCCCCGCGCAAAAAATATGGGGCAAGCTCAAACAAACCCTGGCGCGCCGCAACAGCTTGTATGTGGGCTTGGCCTGGGTCTTTTTGCCCTGTGGTTTGCTCTATGCCGCTTTGCTGCAAGCCAGCCTCACGGCCAACGCTTTACAAGGCGCAGCCGCCATGGCTTTGTTTGCGCTCGGCTCTAGCCTGTGGCTGCTGGCCGCGCCTGCGGTCTGGCAATACTTGCAAGGCTTTAAAGACCAGTGGGCGCAACGCTTGGCGGGTTTGTTCTTGTTGCTGGCCGCTAGCTTTTCGATCTGGCAGCAGTTTCAGCCCGGTGGCTTGTATTGCTGAGGCTTAATAAGCTGTTTAGCTTGATTTTTAAGCCTGTTTTTGGCATTTTAGGCCGTCAAACCTGCCTGAGTAGCTATTTAATCAGTAGTGTTTTGACTGGGTTTTGAGGGGTTTAGCTTCCTCATTCCTCTCATATGCGCATAAAAAAAGGGGGGCTAAGCCCCCCTTTTGTTTTGCAGACCCCAGCCGGGCTTAGAGTCGGTAAGCCGTCTCGCCGTGCGAGGTGATGTCCAAGCCTTCGCGCTCTTGCTCTTCTGGTACGCGCAGACCGATGATCAGATCGACAACCTTGAAGCAAGCGTAAGAGGCAACACCTGACCAGACCACGGTCAGCAACACGCCTTCGCCTTGGATCAGCAATTGACTGAGGATGGAGTAGTCAGCCACGGCTTGGTTGCTGACATAGTCAAACAGACCCGTGCCCCCGAGGCTCGGGGCGCAGAAGACGGCGGCGAGCAAAGAGCCCAAGATGCCGCCCACACCGTGTATACCAAAGACATCGAGCGAGTCGTCTATGCCCAGCCAGTGTTTCAGGCCATTCACGCCCCACAAGCAAACCACGCCAGCGATGAGGCCGATCGCCAAAGCGCCGCCGATGCCGACAAAGCCGCAAGCTGGGGTGATGGCGACCAAACCAGCCACCGCACCTGAGGCTGCGCCCAACATCGAAGGGCGGCCTTTGAGCAACCATTCAGCCAAGACCCAAGACAAGGTAGCGGCAGAGGCTGCAACCCAAGTGTTGATAAAGGCGAGGGCGGCAGTGCCGTTGGCTTCAAGGGCCGAGCCGGCGTTAAAACCAAACCAGCCAAACCACAAGAGCGAAGCGCCGATCATGGTCATGGTCAGGCTGTGTGGTGCCATCGCGTCTTTGCCATAGCCCAAGCGTTTGCCCACCATGACCGCGCCGACCAAAGCCGCCACCGCAGCATTGATGTGCACCACCGTACCGCCGGCAAAGTCGAGCGCACCTTGTTGGAACAACCAACCGGCTTTGGCCGTTTCGCTGGCCAAAGTCGCCGCGCTGGTGATGGCGTCAGGACCCGTCCAAAACCAAACCATGTGCGCAATCGGCAAGTAGCTGAAGGTGAACCACAGCACCGCGAACAATAAGAGCGCAGAGAATTTGATGCGCTCGGCAAAAGCGCCGACGATCAAACCTACAGTGATAGCAGCGAAGGCGCCTTGGAAGACGATGTAGATCAGCTCAGGAATGTAGACGCCTTTGCTAAAGGTGGCCGCAGCCGAGTCTGGTCCTACGCCCTTGAGCAGCATTTTGCTGAAATCGCCGATGAATGCGTTGCCCTCGCTGAATGCCAAACTGTAACCATAGACCACCCACAGCACGCTGATGAGCGAGAAGATGGTGAAGACTTGCACCAAAACCGAGAGCATGTTTTTGCTGCGCACCAAGCCGCCGTAAAACAAAGCCAAACCGGGCAGTGACATCAAAATCACCAAAGCCGTGGCCAGCATCATCCAGGCGGTGTCGGCCTTGTCGATGGCGGGCGCGGCAGTGGCGGGCAGCGTGGCCGCTTGTGTGAGCAAGGTGCTGGCAGCAGCGGGTTCGGCGGCGTAAGCCAGGCCGGCGAAAGCGCTGCCCGCGAGCAGCAGCGTGGAAAAAAATCGCAGTGCTAGTTTCATATCATCTATTCCTTCTTCTTTTAAAGGGCGCCTGAGCCGGTTTCGCCGGTGCGTATGCGTATGACTTGTTCGAGAGCGTAGACAAAGATTTTGCCGTCACCGATTTTTCCGGTGCGGGCGCTTTTCTCGATGGCTTCAATGGCCGGTTCGAGTAAGTCGCTCGAGACGGCGGCTTCGATTTTGATTTTGGGTAAAAAATCGACCACATACTCGGCGCCGCGATAGAGTTCGGTGTGGCCTTTTTGGCGGCCAAAACCTTTGACCTCGGTCACGGTGATGCCCTGCACACCGACGGCAGACAGGGCGGCACGAACTTCGTCGAGTTTGAATGGTTTGATAATCGCGCTGATTAATTTCATGGGCTGCTTTCTGATGGCTATAAATGCCCAACAGCTATTGCACATTCCGTGCCAAGCCCGAAATCAGCTTTTTGGGGGCTTAGATCGCCCCATTAAACTTGGTTTTGCACCAAAACATAAAAAATAGAAGGCGTGAATTGCACCGGTTTGGTGCATCAGACCGCAGGCGCAGATGCAATGGCGGTCTTTGCTAGCGCGTGGTGCAAAGCACCTGAAGGCGTAAAAAAGAAGCTTTAAGCGTTAGATGCGCGCCGCGCCCCTGACTGCAGGGACGGGCGGCTAGGGTTTCGTTCTTAGTGCGCGGGCGCAGCTTCACCCGGCTTGAGTTTGTAGACGGTGCCGCAATAAGGGCACTGGCCTTGGCCATCGGCCGCGATTTTGACCATCACGCGCGGGTGGTTGCTTTTGATGCTCATGTGCGCCAAAGGGTTGGGACAAAAAACACCGCCCCAACTGCTCAAATCGGCGGCTTGCAGTTCCACCACGCTAGGCTGCTGTGTCATGACCGATCACTCCTTAAACCAAAGTCAGCCAAGAGGCGTATTTGGGATTGCGCCCGTTGACGATGTCGAAGAATGCGTTTTGGATTTTCTCAGTCAGAGGGCCACGGCTGCCGCAACCGATTTCGATGCGGTCTAGTTCGCGGATGGGCGTGACTTCGGCGGCCGTGCCGGTGAAGAAAGCCTCGTCGCAAATATAAACTTCATCGCGGGTGATGCGTTTTTCCACAATGCGCAGACCCAAATCAGCAGCAATGCTGAAAATGGTGTTGCGTGTGATGCCGTTGAGTGCGCCAGCCGACAAGTCGGGTGTATAGAGCACGCCGTCTTTGATGATGAAGATGTTCTCGCCCGCGCCTTCGCTCACAAAGCCTGAGCTGTCGAGCAGCAGCGCTTCGTCGTAACCGTCTTCGGTCGCTTCCAGATTGGCCAAAATCGAGTTGCTGTAATTGCTAACCGCTTTGGCCTGTGTCATGGTGATGTTCACATGGTGGCGAGTGAAGCTCGAGGTCTTCACGCGGATACCGCGCTTCAAACCGTCATCGCCCAAATACGCGCCCCAGCTCCAAGCAGCAACCATGGCGTGTACGCCTGCGCCTTTGGGGTTGACGCCCATCTTGCCTGAGCCCAACCAAACCAGCGGGCGAATATAGGCTGACTTCAACCCGTTGGCTTTGACTGCTTCGATTTGCGCAGCCATCAGCTCTTCGCGTGTAAATGGAATTTGCATGCGCAAAATTTTGGCGCTGTTGAACAAGCGGTCGGTGTGCTCTTTCAAGCGATAAATCGCCGTGCCGTTCACGGTGTCATAAGCGCGCACGCCTTCAAACACGCCGCAGCCGTAATGCAGGGTGTGCGTCAGCACATGGATTTTTGCATCGCGCCACTCCACCAACTCGCCATCCATCCAAATTTTGCCGTCACGGTCGTCCATGCCTAGGGGCGCGCTTGCCATAATTTTTCTCCAGAGAACCCGATGCGGGTAAAAGATTGATTTTAGCCAAAGAAAAACAGAGCCAGTGCTGGCAGCCCCTGCTTTATTTCTCAGCACTGCGCCAACGGCGCAGCAAAAGCGAGTTGCTGAC
>CAZUUN010000103.1:0-5724 GCA_964622735.1 uncultured Burkholderiaceae bacterium
CTTGCGGGGACGGAAATTGATCGAGCGTGATGTTTTGCTCTAGAACGCCAGACGCCAAAGTCGCGTCGCGAAACACAAAGCCGTCGCCATTGCTGCTAAAACTAAAAGGCACGTCTAATAGCTCGGCATATTTCAGTGCCTGCCCCATGCCCGCACCTACGGCGTGGTTGTTGTCTTTGGCCTCGACTACAGCAAGTGGAATATTGGCCTTATAGAACAAAGCGTAATCAGCACGCAAAACAGTACTTTTGTCGCGTTGGGCTTTGCTACCCCGAACGACGACACGACCAGCCCGAAGTGGATACTCTCGGAAAATTTGGTCCATCCCGCTCCACCCGGCTTGCTCCATGGCGGGGCGGATGAATTTGTCGCAAATATCGCTTTCAGTGAGCTTGTTTTTATGCATTTGGCAAAGTGTGGCACCTCAAAGTGTGCAAAGCGGCAGGTGATTTATGCAGCGATACTAACATTGGCTAAAGCTTGCTCTAGAACACATGCGCATCTCGGCGTAGGCGAATAGGCCAATTAGCAACACGCCGCGCCGCGCGCACCTAAAGGGCAGCGAAGTGTTGTAAATTGCAGGGCATTGCAATAACAAAAAGGTTGGCGGTATGAATCTAGAAGAACGCTTGGCACGCTTAGAGGCGATCGAGGCGATACGCCAGCTCAAAAGCCATTATTTGGCGGCCTGCGACGCAAAAGACCCAGCCGCTATGCGGGCGTGTTTTTGCGATGGGCCGGTGCACATCGATTACGGCGTGCTGGGCCAGTTCTCAGACGCAGACACGGTGGTGCGGCTGTATACCGAGCAGGCTTGCCACCCCCATATTTTGGAAATGCACCACGGCAGCAACCCGCAAATTGAGCTGGTGGCGCCGACGCAAGCGCGCGGCAGCTGGAGCCTGCACTACCAACAGATCAACACCGAGACGAATATGCTGACGCAGTTGGGCGCGATCTATAACGATGAGTACCGCCTGACGCCGCAGGGCTGGAAGATCAGCGCGACGGTTTGTGAGCAAAAATCTACGCTGGTGCTGAATTTGGGCGATGAGCGCGTGCTGGCGGTGGTCAGGGGCCATTTGCCGGATATGGCTTGACGCGCCACTTGGCTTGAAGGTGTTTTTAGGCGTGTTTTGGCGGCTTTAGGACGTCAGAACTGCCTGAGTAGCTAGCAAATCAGTAGTGTTTAAGGCTGTTTTTATTCAATTACTGATTACATGCCATTTTTAAGCATGTTTTAGCGGTTTTAAGCCGCCAAACCTGCCTGAGCAGCTATCAATGATGCAGTGATAGCAAGCTCTATTGCGATTACACACTCAGCGGTATGTCGATACGCACTTGGTATTGGCCGTTTTTCACACCCGCGCGAAATTCGCATTGCACATCGTGCAGCAGCACCAGCCTATCACGCACATTCTTGAGCGCAATGCCGTGGCCTTTTTCGCCTTGGTTTTCGGGCAGGCTGTTGCACACGCGTATGTGCGCCATGTCGCCACGCTTTTGCGTGATGATGCGTATGTCGGCGCCGCTGCTGCTGGGTTCAACGCCGTGCTTGACGGCGTTCTCAACCAGGGGCTGCAAGATGAGCGCGGGCACTTGGGTTTTGTTCACCGCCGGGTCTAGGTCCCAAGTCACGCGCAGGCGGTTCTCAAACCGTACTTGCTCGATGGCCAAATAGTGCTTGGCCAGTTCGATTTCTTCTTCGAGCGTGACGGTGGCAGTGCGCTCGGCCAGTGCGCCGCGAAACAGCTCGCTCAGGTCTTCGAGCACACGCTCGGCGCGGCGCGGTTCGCTGCGGATCAAGGCAATGGCGCTGTTGAGTGTGTTGAACAAAAAGTGGGGGCGTATACGCGCTTGCAGCTCGCTCAACTGCGCAGCGGTGGCGGCCGGTTGCTGCGCAGCGGCGCGCCAGATGAGGTAAACCATCATGGCGAGCGAGGCTTGCATACCCACCAAACCGCTGGCCCAAATGTGCTGCGGGCTAAAGTCGCGCAACAGCATGAGCACCGCGCCCGCATACAAACCGCAGCAGTAGCCCAAGACCGTGGCAAAAATAAACTGCTTGGTGCGGCTGCTGTGTTCGAGTTTGTTTTTGACCGCGCAAACGACCAACAACCACGCCAGTGCTGCGGGCAGCGCGCCCACGGTGATGAGCGCGGTTTGCATCAGCCACACACCAAAGCCCTGCGCCAAAAACAGCGCAACGGTGGCGATGACCAGCTCTAGCCCCAAGACGGTGCGCAGCACGATGCCGACTTTGCAGGTGTCAAACACACGCGGCGGTTTGTGCGCAGGTTCGAGTGCGACAGGGGCTAAGATGCTAGGGCTTAAAATTTCGTCTTTTGTATGCATAGGCCTGTGCTGTAATGGCTGAATCAGTCGCTTGCGCGTCGCAAGCTGCAAATTCTGTTGGCAAATATTTCTTATGTCCAGTAAAAATCAATTAGATAGCAAATCGCAGGCTTGGTCTGCCCTCTTCGCCGAGCCCATGAGTGAGTTGGTCAAGCGCTACACCGCCAGCGTGTTTTTTGACAAGCGCTTGGCCGATGCCGACATCAAAGGCAGCTTGGCGCACGCGCACATGCTGCAACAGCAAGGCATCATCAGCGCCCAAGATGGGGCTGATATTGCGCGCGGCTTGGGGCAGATTAAGAGCGAAATCGACGCGGGCAGTTTTGACTGGCAGCTCGATTTAGAAGATGTGCATTTAAACATCGAAGCGCGCCTGACCGCGCTGGTGGGCGATGCCGGCAAGCGCCTGCACACGGGCCGCAGCCGCAATGACCAAGTGGCGACGGATATTCGCCTGTGGCTGCGCGAGGAGATCGACGGCATCAGCCAACTGCTGCGCGAGCTGCAAAGCGCGCTGCTGGCGGTGGCTGGCCAGCACACACAAACCATCATGCCGGGTTTTACCCATTTGCAAGTGGCGCAGCCCGTCAGCTTTGCCCACCATTTGCTCGCCTATGTGGAGATGTTTGCCCGCGACGAAGAACGCCTAGGCGATGTGCGCCGCCGCGTGAACCGCTTGCCGCTGGGCAGCGCTGCTTTAGCTGGCACGACCTACCCGCTAGACCGCGAATTGGTGGCGCGCACGCTGAGCATGGTCGATGAAAACGGCGTGGCCGCAGTCTGCCAAAACAGCCTAGACGCGGTGAGTGACCGCGATTTTGCGATTGAATTCACAGCGGCAGCGTCACTCGTCATGGTGCATATCTCGCGCCTGTCGGAAGAGTTGATTGTGTGGATGAGCCAGAATTTTGCGTTCATCAAAATTGCGGATCGCTTCACCACCGGCAGCTCCATCATGCCGCAGAAGAAAAACCCCGATGTGCCCGAGCTGGCACGCGGCAAAACGGGCCGCGTGGTCGGCCATTTGATGGCGCTGATTACGCTGATGAAGGGCCAGCCGCTGGCCTATAACAAAGACAACCAAGAAGACAAAGAGCCGCTGTTTGACACGGTGGACACGCTGCGCGATACGCTGCGCATTTTTGCCGAGATGATAGGCGGGCAAGTAGCCGCTGACGGCAGCAAGCAAGGCGGCATCAGCGTGAACGCCGAGAACATGAGGAACGCGGCGTTTAAAGGCTACGCCACGGCGACCGATTTGGCCGATTATTTGGTGAAAAAAGGCCTGCCCTTCCGCGATGCGCACGAGGTGGTGGCCCACGCCGTGAAAAGCGCCCTCAGCCAAGGCCTGGATTTGACCGAGTTACCGCTGGCCGAGTTGCAAGCGTTTGATGCCCGCATAGAAGCCGATGTGATGCAGGCGATGAGTCTGCAAGGCTCGCTTGACGCGCGCAACACGCTAGGCGGCACAGCGCCAGCACAAGTGCTGATGCAGATTGCACGCCACCAGCAGCGCTTGGCTTGAGGCACCATCGCTTTTAATATCAATTTAATAGCTGCTCAGGCAGGTTTGACAAGCAAAACTGCCGATTTCACTTCAATTTATGCCATGGCAACGACTAAACCGAAAAAAATCAGCGATTTGTCTTATGAAGCCGCCCTGCAAGAGCTGAAGGACGAGTTGGCGCGTATTGAGTCGCAAAGCGTGCCGCTAGACGCGCTGTTGCAAACCTATGCGCGTTGCCAAGAACTGCTGGCCTATTGCCGCAGCAAATTGGCGGTGGTTGAGCAGCAAATTCAGCAAATCGATACGGTAGCTGACGCGGCGCAGAACGCACCAGCAGCCCCGCGCGCACCGCGTGCCACCAAGACCATGACCGCCCCCAGCGCAGGCCCCGCCGCCAGCCAGAGTGAGACACCAGACGATGACATCCCCTTTTGAGACTTGGCAGCGCGAGCAACTGAGCGCGATCGAAGCCGCGCTCACGCGCTGGATCACCCCTGCAGGCAACGCCCAACTGGGCGCGGCCATGGCCTATGCCGTGCAAGGCGGCGGCAAGCGCATACGCCCAGTGCTGACGCTGGCGACCGCGCACGCGCTGAGTGGCGCTGCGGCAGCGGCTTTGCGCGCCGCCTGTGCGCTCGAATGCATACACGCCTATTCACTGGTACACGACGACATGCCCTGCATGGACAACGACACCCTGCGCCGTGGCAAACCAACGGTGCATGTGGCCTATGGCGAAGCGGTAGCGCTGTTGGTGGGCGACGCCTTGCAAAGCTTGGCCTTTGAATTGATCACGCCCACCGATGGCAGCATTGCCCCAGCCATGCAAGCGCAGTTGTGCGGCCTGTTGGCGCGCGCGGCTGGGCAAAGCGGCATGTGCGGCGGCCAGGCCATCGATTTGCTCAGCGTCGGCAAAAAGCTGATGCAAGCCGAACTAGAGAATATGCACGCGCTGAAAACCGGCGCGCTGCTCGAAGCCAGCGTGATGATGGGCGCCGCTTGTGCGGGCGCTGTCAGCAGCGCGGCGCAAGCGGGTTTGCAGCGCTATGCCAAAAATTTAGGGTTAGCGTTTCAGGTCGTCGACGATGTGCTGGACTGCACTGGCGACACCGCCACGCTAGGAAAAACCGCAGGCAAAGACGCCGAGGCCGACAAGCCAACCTATGTGGCGCTGCTGGGTTTGGCGAGCGCGCAAGACTATGCGCGCGCCCTGCACCAAGAGGCGCTGGCGGGCTTGCAAAGCACAGGCTTGGCCGATACCGATTATTTGCGGGCGATTGCGCATGCGGTGGTCGAGCGCGCACATTAAAAACCAAAGGCTTATCGCCTTTGGGCTTGGCCTAAAATGCACAGTTCCACCTCACGCTAAAACCTATGTCTGCCCTGCTGTCTTCGATTCATACGCCCCATGATTTGCGCGCCCTGCCGCGTGAGCAGTTGCAGCCGTTGGCGATCGAATTACGCGATTTTTTGCTGCACAGCGTGGCGCAAACGGGCGGGCATTTGAGTTCCAACTTGGGCACGGTCGAGCTGACAGTAGCCCTGCACCGTGTCTTCAACACGCCGCACGACCGCATTGTTTGGGATGTGGGCCACCAGACTTATCCACACAAAATTTTGACCGGTAGGCGCGAGCGCATGGGCACGCTGCGCCAGCTCGATGGCATTTCGGGTTTTCCGCGTCGGCCTGAGAGCGAGTACGACACTTTTGGCGTTGGGCATTCCTCCACTTCGATATCCGCCGCACTGGGCATGGCGCTGGGCGCACGCACCAAAGGCGAAGAGCGCGTGTGCATTGCCGTGATTGGCGATGGCGCTATGACGGCTGGCATGGCGTTTGAAGCCATGAACAACGCTGGCAT
>CAZUUN010000104.1:0-5701 GCA_964622735.1 uncultured Burkholderiaceae bacterium
TGCACTATGCGTGCATTTTCAGTGCCTTTTAAGCATTTAAGGCCGCCAAACCTGCCTGAGTAGCTATTATTTCAATAGTATCCAGAGAGGCATGTTCAGCATTCCAGGGTATTAAGCGTAGTGGCAAATGTAGTGAAAAGCATCGGCTACTTCGATGTCGAAGGATGAATTGGCGGGCACTTGGAAGGACTCGCCCGCTTGCACCGCCACCCAATCGTTGCTGCCTTGCAGGCGATAGCGGCATTCGCCCGCCACGCACTCCATGATTTCAGCCGCAGCCGTACCAAAGTTTAAAGTCGCGGCCAAGACCACGCCTACCGATTTTTTCTCGCCTTGTGGGGTCGTGAAGCTGTGCGAGACGCACTTGCCGTCAAAGTAAACATTCGCCTTGGTCGTGAGCGTCACATTGCTCAAGCTGTCAGTTGCCATTTTTAAAAATTCCCGTTTGTTTTGAGCTTAAGGATTAACGCGCAGTTTTTTTCGCTGCTGCTTTTTTAGCAACGGCTTTTTTGGCTACAGGTGCTTTTACGGCTGGTTTTTTCGCCACGGCTTTTTTGCTTGCTACGGGCTTGCCAGCAGCGCGTTTGTTGGCCGCGCGCTCCACTTTCTTTTCGCCCGCAATGCGCAAACGCAAAGCATTCAGCTTGATAAAGCCACCCGCATCGGCTTGGTCATAAGCGCCAGCGTCGTCCTCAAAAGTGCTGATTTTCATGTCAAACAGACTGTCGGTTTTGCTCTCGCGGCCCGTACACATGATGGTGCCTTTGTAGAGCTTGAGTTTGACGGTGCCATTGACGGTTTTTTGCGATTCATCGATGAGCTTTTGCAGCAATTCGCGCTCGGGGCTGAACCAGTAGCCGTTGTAAATCAAACGGGCATAACGCGGCATCAAATCGTCTTTGAGCGCCAAGACTTCGCGATCCAGCGTGATCGATTCGATCGCGCGGTGGCCGCTGAGCAAAATCGTGCCGCCCGGTGTTTCGTAGCAACCCCGGCTTTTCATGCCCACATAGCGGTTCTCGACTTTGTCGAGACGACCGATACCGTGCTTGCCACCGATCTCATTGAGTTTGGTCAAGACTTGCGCGGGCGTCATGGCTTTGCCATCAATCGCCACCACATCGCCGTTGGCATAAGTCAGCTCGATGATTTGCGGTTTGTTCGGCGCTTTCTCGGGGCTGACCGTCAGACGCCACATGCTGTCTTCAGGGGCAAAGTTCGGGTCTTCTAAGACGCCGCCTTCGTAGCTGATGTGCAGCAAGTTGGCGTCCATGCTGTAAGGCGCGCCGCCTTTGCGCTTTTTAAAATCAACGGGAATGCCGTTTTTATCGGCATAGGCCAGCAATTTTTCACGGCTGAGCAAATCCCATTCGCGCCAAGGTGCAATCACCTTCACATTGGGCATCAAAGCGTAAGCGCCGAGTTCGAAGCGCACTTGGTCATTGCCCTTGCCGGTAGCGCCGTGGCTGATGGCATCGCCTTTGGTTTTTTTCGCGATCTCCACCAAGCGTTTGGCAATCAGCGGACGGGCAATCGAGGTGCCCAAGAGGTACTCGCCTTCGTAGAGTGCGTTGGCGCGGAACATCGGGAAGACATAGTCGCGCACAAACTCTTCGCGCAAGTCTTCGATAAAAATATTTTCTTTCTTGATGCCCATTTTCAGCGCTTTGACGCGCGCAGGCTCAATCTCTTCGCCCTGGCCAATGTCCGCCGTAAAAGTCACCACCTCGCAACCGTACTCGTCTTGCAGCCACTTCAAAATGATGGATGTATCAAGCCCGCCCGAATAGGCCAAAACGACTTTTTTAACACCGTCTTTAGGCGACTTGGCGACTGTGGGGCTAGGCTGTGCAGCCACTGGTTTTTTGCTTGCTGAGGATTTGGTTGCCATTATTTATTCCTTTATGGATAAGCGCGTATTTTAAGGGAGTCTGAAGCCGCTATTTGCTCGAAAGTCTTGGGAGGGAAACCGAGCAGCTAAGACGCGGCCGAGCGCAGCAGCGCAAACAGCCATAGCAGCGCCCACAGCACGGGCTGGTGCAGCATGTAAAAAGTCAAACTCCAGCGCCCGAGCTGCGCCAAGGGTTGCGCCACGGGCCGCAAAGCGGCGGGGAGCGCGGGCGCGCGCCCAAATTGGTGCGCCCGTGCATACAGCCACTGGCCCAACATGGCGCCAATCAACATGACACCCAGCCAAGGCAGCAGCGGCACATAGTCCTCGGTCGCGGGTTTGTGATTCACCAGACCGAGCCAATTGAGCCAGCGCGTGTCAAACACATCAGGCAAGTGCAAGCCCTGAGCGATTTGCATTTGCACATAAAAATAAACCGCGATGCAAGCCAAGCCCAGCAGTCCCAAGTGGCGCTTGAGCGGCATGAGCAAACGCGTCAAGATGAGCATGAGCGCAATGCCATGCAGCACGCCAAAGTGCACATAACGCGCCTTGAACGCGAGGTAAGTGGCGATAGAAACTAGCAGCGCACAAGCGGCTATTTGCCCCCAACGCTTCCAAAACTTGCCCCAGCTTTGCCCTTGCGCCATGGCCAAGCCCTGCCCCATGCCCGCGCACAATAAAAAGAGCGAGAGTATGCAGGTGCGCTGCCAAGTCCAGAACGGATCGCTGTAAAAGTTCGACTGCGTCCAACCAAAAACACGCAAGTCAAAGAAGAAGTGAAAAACAGCCATCCAGACGCAGGCAAAGCCGCGCAGCGCGTCTACAAGGTCGAAGCGGGCAGATGGTGGGTGAGCAGTGGTCATAAGCGTACGCAGTCTTTTAACTCGAACTGAGGGTGTGATTTTTAGCCGCTTGCAGCCTCAGCGCGCCAGCAGCATGGCACGAAATGCCCCGGGGCTAAAACCACTCCAGCGTTTAAAGGCGTGCTGAAAATTGCTTTGCTCCGCATAGCCTAGACGACTCGCCAGCTCATTCAAGCTGCAGTCGGGCTGCAACAACAAGACTTTAGCCTGCTCGAAGCGCCAGTCATCCAGCACTTGGCGAAAGCTCAAATTCTGTTGCGCCAAATGCCTGTGCAGGGTACGCGACGAAATACCGAGTTTGGCCGCCACGGTATCTTGATGAAAAGCGCCTGGCTCTTGGTCTTTCGCTTGCGCAGCAAAACTTGAACTCTTGCACGCTGCCAAGGCGGCATCAAATTGTTCGTAAATTTGTGCTCTTAAGGTTTGCGCCTCGCCTTCACGCTGCATGGCGGCATCGGCTTGCGATTGCGCCAACTGCCGCAGCGCCAGATTGCCCATGCGTATGGGCAATTGCAGATAGCTGGCTGGGAAAATCAGCTGCGCCGTGCTAGCACCAAAGCGCGGCATGCAACCAAAAAAATCAGCATAGGCTTGGCTTTGCGCAGGTTGCGCAAAACAAAACTCGGCTTGCCAGACCAAATCGGCTCGGCCCGTGAGCTCGCGCGCCAGGTTCACGGTGGCCGCGGCCCACATTTGCTCGACGATGGCGGGCGGCATGGGGTAGCCAGGCAGCGCTGGCCATTCCAGCAAATCGTGCACCCAGTCGCCTTGTTGGTGTATGCCGGAGCGCCCCAGATCACCCCAAAAATAGGTGTAACGGCCCAAGCGCTCGACGGCATCACCCAAGCTGCTGCAATGAATCAAGACCTGACCGGCTGGGCCCAAGTGCTGCGGCTGTAGCGCTCTGCCCAACTCCAAGCCCAAGGCAGGCCGCTTTAAGCGCTGCGGCAAAGCTTCTAAATAGACCAACCATTGCGTGACCTGCAAGCTGGGCGCACCATCGTGCAGCATTTCTTGGGCATGCTGGGCAAAGGCTGAGTGCTCCCCCATTTGCGCAAAAAAATCTTGCAGCACGCGCATAAAACCTTGCTGGAGTGCAGACGGCAGCACCAGCGCAGGCGATGCACGCACCTGCGCTGCGCTAGGGCTTGCTAGGCTTGCTTCATTGAATGCTGGCATGGTGAGAAAGAAAGAATCACGAGAGCGCGAATGACTGAATTTCACAATCATATGGCAAATTCAGCCAAGACAAGCACCGAAAACTTGTGCAAGATGCGGAACTTATGACTACAGCTATGAATTTATTTCCCGAATTTAAACAGCGCTACGGCACTTGGGGCGTGGTTGCCGGAGCCTCTGAAGGCTTGGGCAGCGCCTATGCACACGCCTTGGCCGAGCGCGGGCTCAATGTGCTAACCATTGCGCGCCGATCGCCCGCGCTGGAGCGCGACGCGCAACTCATACGCGACCGCTACCGTGTACAAGTGCAGACTTTGGCGCTGGACTTGACTGCGCCCGATATGCCTGAAAAATTTGCGCAAGCGACAGCGGATTTAGATATAGGCATTTTGGTTTGCAATGCGGCGCTGTGGGTCATCAGCGAATTCATGCAAACCAGCCCGCAAGAGCACCAACGCATGCTGGATTTGAATTGCCGCAGCTTGGTCAGCTTGATCCATCCGATGGCGCAACGCTTTAAAGCACAGCGGCGCGGCGGCATCCTCATCATGTCCAGCCTGTCTGGCATGCAGGGCAACGCCTTGCTCAGCGCTTATGCGGCGACGAAAGCTTTTGATACGGTGCTGGCTGAAGGGCTGTGGGCGGAACTCAAACCATTCGGTGTTGATGTGATGGCCTGTGTCGCCGGCGCCATGGCAACGCCAGGCTTTTACCAAGTAACACCCAAGGACAAACAGGCCAGTGCTTTTCCAGCCTTCCCCGGCGAGGTCGCGCGCCGCACGCTCGATGCCCTGCAAAACAAAGCGCAGCAGCCTTTGTTCATACCAGCGGCCGGGCCCCGCTTTGCCAACGCGCTGGGCCGCTTGATGACGCGCACGGCTCGCACCCGCTTTTTCAGCCGCATGAACCGCCAACTCTATGGTGCGGCGAGCAACACACGAAAAAAAGACGCCTAAAGAAAGCCCCGCATGAGCAAGAACAGTACTTTTCAAGAAAAATACGGCCCCTGGGCCTTTATCGCAGGTGCCTCTGAAGGCATAGGCCAAGCCTATGCCCACCAGCTGGCCGAACGCGGCCTGAACCTGATTACCTGCGCACGCCGCCTAGAGCCGCTCGAAGCCGATGCGCAAATTTTGCGCCAGCGTTATGGCGTGCAAGTGCAACCTGTGGCGATGGATTTAGCATCGCCTGATTTGGCCAGCGATTTTGAGCGCGCTTTGGGGGCGCATGATGTGGGTCTGTTGATTTACAACGCCTGTTTCTCGACCATCAAGCCTTTTGTGGATGCGAGTCTTGCCGAGCATCACAAAACCATCGATGTCAATTGTCGCGGCCCACTGGTTCTGGCGCAAATCATGGCCAAGCGCCTGCTGGTGCGCCCCATGAACCAAGGCTCGCGGGGCGGCATATTGCTCATGTCGAGCATGTCGGGGTTTCAAGGCTCAGCCATGGTCAGCAGTTACGCCGCTACTAAGGGCTTCAATACCATTTTGGCGGAAGGCCTCTGGGCTGAACTAGACCCGCAAGGGCTGGATGTGTTGGCCTGTGTGGCAGGCGCTACGCTCACGCCAGGCTTTGAGAGCAACACGCCCCAAGACAAGCAAAAGCAAGTGTTCCCCATGACGGCTGAAGCTGTGGCCCGTGCTGGCTTGGACGGCTTAGGTCGCCACAAACCAGTAGTCATTGCTGGCGGCATGAATCGCTTTGTCAATGCCTTCTCAGCCTTGATGACCCGCAGACAGCGCACTGCTTTCTTCAGCAGTCA
>CAZUUN010000105.1:0-3745 GCA_964622735.1 uncultured Burkholderiaceae bacterium
GCGATGCGCTGCTGCAAATCGGGGCTGCTCCAGTTTTGCCAATAGAAAGAGGGCTGTGCTTGACTCATAAGCGCGAAGTATGCCCGTTTTTGCGCCAGCCACAAGGCGGCTCGCCTAAAATTGCGGCCGTGACTATCTCACCTGCCAACGCCCACCCTGCTCTGCCGCCACCGCAGCGCTCAGCATTAGGCGTGTTTGTGCGGCAGCCGGTGTTTTGGGTGGCGCTTGGTTTGGCGCTACTCGTGCATCTGGGCTTTTTATTCAGCGCGGTTTGGTGGCATTTGCCGTGGCAGCAGCCCGCGCCGCGTATGGCCTTGCTATTGCGCACAATAGTGCCACCCACATTAGTGCCGCCCGCACCCCCAGCGCCTGCCCCAGCACAAACGCCCGCCGCAGATCCTGCAGCGCAGCCTGCCCAGCAGTCAGCGCCCAAAGACGAACCCACGCCAGCACCCGAACAAGGCCGCAAAAACGCTGTTGCGCCAGCGCCTAAAGAAGAGCCCACGCCCGCAGCCACCGCTGCGCCGATTGTGCCCATCCAGCCCGCAGCACAAGCACCAGCGGCCAGCAGCTTGGTGCTGCAAATGGAAGCGCCGCCCTCGACCGAATTTGATTTCGCTTTAAGCCTGCGCAATCCGCAAGACCCAAGCAAGAACGCGAGCGGCCGCGCCGTTTTGCAGTGGCAAAACCTCGGCAGCAGCTATGCCGCGCAATTGCAGCTGCAAGCCGCAGGCGCGACTTTGCGCGAGTGGCAAAGCACCGGCAGCTTGGTCGATAGCGGCTTGCAGCCCACTCGCTTTAGCGAAAAGCGCGCGGGCAGCAGCGAGCAAGCCGTGCATTTTGATTACGCCAAAAGCGCCATTATTTTTAGCAATAACCAAGCCACGCAAGCGCTGCCCGCGGGCGTGCAAGACCCTTTGAGCAGCATTTTGCAATTGGGCGCACTCATAGGCGCGCAAGCCGAGGCGCAGCCCGCAGTCGCGCGTTTTCAACTGGCTGTGGCCAATGTGCGCGGTTTAGAAATGTGGCAAATGAGCGCCCGCGATGAGACGCTAACATTAGGCACAGGCGCGCCGCGCGCGAGCATCAAAATCGAGCGCGCGCCGCTGGCAGAATACGATCTGCGCTGGGAGATTTGGTATGACAGCGAGAGCTTTTTGCCGCTGCGCATACAGACCACCAACGCCCAAGGCGCCACTGTTAGTATGACGCTAGAAAATAGCATTTTAAAAACCGCACCCTAGGAGAAGCAAGCATGTCTGAGAATTGGAAATTTGAGACCAAATCGGTCCACGCCGGCTATAGCCCAGAGCCGACAACCAAAGCCGTCGCCGTGCCGATTTACCAAACCGTCGCCTACGCTTTTGACAGCGCCCGACACGCGGCCGATTTATTTGACTTGAAAGTGCCGGGCAATATTTACAGCCGCATCATGAACCCGACCAACTCGGTGTTGGAAGCGCGCATCGCGGCACTTGAAGGTGGTTTGGCGGCGCTGGCCGTGGCCTCGGGCCAATCGGCCATCACTTATGCGATTCAAACCATTGCTGAGGCGGGCGACAACATCGTCTCGGCCTCTATGCTCTACGGTGGCACTTACAACTTGTTTGCCCACACCTTGCCGCAGTTTGGCATCGAGTGCCGCTTTGCCGATTACAAAGACCCGAGCAGTTTTGAAAAGCTGTTTGATGACAAAACCAAATGCGTCTTCATTGAGTCGCTGGGCAACCCCAACGGCAACATCACCGACATCAGCGCGGTCGCGGCCATCGCGCACAAGCACGGCATTCCTGTCATTGTCGATAACACCGTCGCTTCGCCTTATTTGATGCGCCCGTTTGAACACGGCGCTGACATCGTGGTGCACTCGCTGACCAAATACCTCGGCGGCCACGGCACTTCTATCGGCGGCGCGATTGTGGACAGCGGCAAATTCCCTTGGGCCGAGCACAAAGCGCGCTTCAAGCGCCTGAACGAACCCGATGTGTCTTACCACGGCGTGGTCTATACCGAAGCGCTGGGCGCTGCCGCCTACATTGGCCGCGCACGCGTGGTGCCGCTGCGCAATACGGGCGCAGCGCTGTCGCCGTTTAACGCTTTCCAAATTTTGCAAGGCATAGAAACACTGGCGCTGCGCATGGACCGCATTTGCGAGAACAGCGTCAAAGCGGCGCAGTTCTTGCAAAAACACAGCAAAGTGGCTTGGGTCAACTATGTCGGCCTGCCCGACAACCCTGAGCACGCGCTGGCGCAAAAATATTTGGGCGGCAAAGGCTCGGGCCTGTTCACCTTTGGCCTGAAAGCCGCCAATGGCCGCGAGGCGGGCGCGCGCTTCTTAGACGCACTGCAATTGTTCACGCGCTTGGTGAATATTGGCGATGCCAAATCGCTGGTCACGCACCCCGCGTCAACCACGCACCGCCAGCTGACGCCCGAAGAGTTAAAGCAAGCGGGCATCAGCGAAGAAACCGTGCGCCTGTCTATCGGCATTGAGCACATCGACGACTTGCTCGCCGATTTGGCGCAAGCCCTCGATCAGGTTTAAACCTTACTAAGGCCATGTCCTACCAACGCATCACGCTGCGGCAATTTGGCGGCCCCGAAGTGCTGCAGCCCGAAACCGTGACCGACTTGCCCACACCCACGGCAGGCCAAGTGCGCGTGCGCGTGCAAGCGGCCAGCGTGTCTTTTACCGACACCATGGTGCGCACCGGCAACTATTTGGATGTGCGCCAGCCGCCACCACTCACGCCCGGTTATGACATGGTGGGCGTGGTCGATGCGCTGGGCAGTGGCGTGACGCAGTGGCAGCTGGGCGATCGCGTGGCCGACCTCACCGTCATCGGCGCGTACAGCGAATATTTGCTGTGCGCAGCGGATGGTTTGGTCGCCGTGCCGCCCACGCTAGACGCAGCCGAGGCCGTGACTTGCGTGCTGAGCTATGTCACCGCCTATCAAATGCTGCACCGCCACGCCAAGGTTCAACGCGGGCAAACCATACTGGTGCACGCGGGCGCTGGCGCAGTGGGCATGGCTTTGATTCAACTGGGCAAGCTGCACGGGCTGCGCGTTTTGTGTACCGCATCTAAAGGCAAACACGATTTTGTGCGCGGTCTGGGCGCTGAGCCTATCGACTACCAAAGCAGCGACTTTGTTGCCGCCACCGCGGCGCTGACGCAAGGCGCAGGCGTGGCTGCGGTGTTTGACACCATCGGTTTCGACAATTTCAAGCGCAGCTTCAAGTGCCTGAACGCGAACGGTTGCCTGATTGCTTACGGCGTTTACCAAGCCACCATAGGCACACGCGAAAAACAAGTGGGCAAAGTGCTGCGCGAAGTGCTGCCCTTCTTCGCCGCGCAACTGTGGTGGCGTTTGACGCAGCCGAAAAAGCGCAGCGCTTTCTACATCATCACAGCGGATCGCAAAAAATACCCCGAGCGCTTTAAAGAAGATTTGAGCGCTTTGTTTGCGCTAGTCGCCAGCGGCCAATTGCGCCCTATCGTCGATCGCACTTTGCCTTTGGCACAGGCAGCAGAGGCGCACCGCTTGGTAGAAGCAGCGCAAACGCGCGGCAAAATCGTCTTGTTGATGGATGCAGCAGCTTGAAGCGCTGTTTTGCTTCATTTTTAGGCATTAAATTGCCATTTAAAGCCGTCAAACCTGCCTGAGCAGCTCACAAATCAATAGTGTTATGAGTAGTAGTCAAGAACACCTCTGGAGCGTCAGTAGTCTTTGCGCGGCGGTC
>CAZUUN010000105.1:3845-5608 GCA_964622735.1 uncultured Burkholderiaceae bacterium
TATGAGTAGTAGTCAAGAACACCTCTGGAGCGTCAGTAGTCTTTGCGCGGCGGTCGAAGACGCGTTCAATCGCTCGTGGCCGGTGATCGCGCTCGCGGGCGAGATCAGCAACTACACGCAAGCGGCTAGCGGTCACTGCTACTTCACCCTGAAGGACGCAAACGCACAGCTGCGCTGCGTCATGTTTCGGCGCGCGCTGCAAGGCATTAACTTCACACCCGCCAACGGTTTGCAGGTGGAAGTGCGCGCCAAGCTCTCGCTCTATGCCGCGCGCGGCGACTTGCAGCTGCAAGTGCAAAGCATGGCACGCCCCAGCGCGGGCGGTCTGCACGAGCAGTTTTTGCGCATCAAAGCCAAGCTCGAAGCCGAGGGTTTGTTTGACCCTGCGCGCAAGCGGCCACTGCCGACTTTTCCGCAGCGCTTGGGGCTAGTCACCTCAGCCGCTGGCGCGGCCCTGCACGATGTCAGCGACACGCTGGCGCGCCGAGCGCCGCATATTCAATTGGTCTTTGCCGCTGCCAGCGTGCAAGGCGTGACTGCGCCGCAGGAGCTGATCGCCGCGCTGCGCAAGCTCTATCGCCAGCCGCTGGACGCGATTTTGCTGGTGCGCGGTGGCGGCAGCGCCGAAGACTTGTCGGCCTTTAACGACGAGCAGTTGGCGCGCACCATCGCCGCCAGCCCCGTGCCCCTAATTAGCGGCGTGGGCCACGAGACCGATTTTTCGATCGCTGACTTTGTGGCCGACCAACGCGCCGCCACGCCCACGGCGGCGGCTGAATTGGCCGCGCCCGAGCGCAATGCTTTGCTGGCCGAGCTGCAACAACTACAAACTGCCGCCCACTACGCCACGCACAAACGGCTGCAACAGCAAGCCCAAGGCTTGGATTACGCGCAGATGCAAATCAACGCCGCGCGCGGGCAAACCGTGGCGCAACAAAATGCGCTGCTGCAAAAACTGCAACAGCGCCTGCGCCACAGCCTGAGTGAGCGCCAACAAAGTGCGCAGCATGCGCTGGCGCTGCTGCGCATACAGTGCATCAACAGCACGCGGCAAGCGCTGCAACAGCGCCAGCTGGCGCTGGGCTTGTGCGAGCAGCGTTTGCTCGCGGTGCAAACCAAGCGGGCACAAAGCAGCGTCTTGCTGCGCACGGCCAGCGGCCATGCGGTCAGCAGTATTCATGATGTGCACGCAGGTGATGCGCTGCAAGCGGTGCTGCGCGATGGCTTACTGAACTTGAGCGTGCTGGGCAGTCAGCCGCCCGCCCAATAAAAATTTAGGCTGTGAATTCGAGGTTGTCGATCAGGCGCGTAGCGCCTAAACGCGCCGCGCCCAGTGCGACCAATGCGCGTGGTGCAGCATTGTCAGCATTAAGCAAAGGCTGCAAATCACTTTGCCAGCGCACGGTTAAATAATCGCTCTGCCAGCCCTTGGCATTCAGCGCGGCGATGGCCTCGCGCTCTAATGCTGCCGCATCGCTGCGGCCGGCTTGCACTTGCACGATCAACCATTGCAGCGCCTGATTCAAAGCGATGGCCGCAGCGCGCTCGTCCGCACTTAAATACGCATTGCGCGAAGACAGCGCCAAGCCGTCCGCGTCGCGCTCAATCTCAACGCCGAGCAAGGTAATCGGCATGGCGAACTGCTGCACCATGCGGCGCAAGACCATGAACTGCTGGTAATCTTTTTTGCCAAATACAGCCACGCGCGGCTGCACGATTTGGAACAGCTTCATCACCACAGTACACACGCCGGTGAAAAAACC
>CAZUUN010000106.1:0-5543 GCA_964622735.1 uncultured Burkholderiaceae bacterium
CGCATCGGCCTCGTGGCGCAGCACCGCGCGGCGCTGCTCTTCGCTCAAGACAACGAGCGCAAACACAAGGCCCCAGCCCAAGCGGTTGCGCAAATCCTCGCGCACGCGCAAGTCTATGGGCGGCCACAGGCCTGCGGCTAGCACCAAAATTTGCGCGCTTTGCGCCTGCACCATCCAGCTAAAAGCTTGCTGTTGCTGCTGTTCATCGTAGTCTTGCACATCGTCCATGACGATGGCGCCCCAGCTCTCGTCAAACTCGCAAGCGGGCGTTTGGGCGTTCATCCAGCCCACGGTCAAACCGCGTAAATTCAGCTGTTCGTAGGCAGCGCGCAGCAGATGGCTTTTGCCACTGGCCGCTGGCCCCCACAGGTAAAGCGGCACAAAAGTATTCTTGCTGCCCAAGCACTCGCGCAATTTAGCCAGCGCCGCTTCATTCGGGCCAGCCAAATAGTCTTCAAGCGAGGGCAGGCGCGCTATGCCGATGTCTAGGGCGATTTGCTGCATATCAAATCTCGGTTTTTTTGCCGGTAAACAAAGAAGAGCTGAAGTAACGGCGGCGCAAATGCTGGAAGGCCACGAACAACAAGGCACTAACTGGCAGCGCTATCAGCATGCCGACAAAACCGAGCAATTCGCCAAAAGCCAGCAGGGCAAAAATCACCGTGACTGGGTGCAGGCCGATGCGCTCGCCGACCCAGCGCGGGGTGAGGTAAAAACTCTCTAGCAACTGGCCCGAGCCATAGACCACGGCCAGCATGATGGCGGTTTTGGCTATGCCAAATTGCAGCACGCCCGCAATCAAAGCCAGCACCAAGCCCAGACCAAAACCCACATAGGGCACGGCCATGGCCAAGCCAGTGAAAACGCCCACGGGGATGGCCAAGTTCAAACCAAATAGCAGCAAGCCAATGGAGTAAAACGCCGCCATCGTCAGCACCACCGACAATTGCCCGCGCAGGTATTGACCCAACACTTCATCCGCTTCTTGGCAAAAACCGATAAATGATTTGCGCAAGGGCAGGGGCACTAATTCGATGGCGCGATCCAGAATGCGCGCCCAATCCACCAGCAAATAAAACAGCACCATGGGGATGAGCAGGATGTTGCCCAAGAGTTTCAGCAGCATCATGCCGCCTATGCCCACGGTGCTGGCCACTTTGGTGGCGACTTCGCTGTTTTCGGCGCTCGTGTTTTGGCTGAAGTAGGTGGCGATGAGGTCTTTGATCGTTTCCACTTCCAGCTTGAAGGGAACGCCGAAGCGGTCTAACCAAGGCGAGATGAAATTATTGACTTGATCAAGCAGTTGCGGGATTTTGTGCCTCACCTTGGGGATGTCGTCTAACAAAATGGGTGTGACCAAAAAGCCCAAGGCCAGCAGTGTGAGGGCCAGCATCACAATCACCAAGGCCGATGCGGCCGCGCGCCCTATGCGGTAATTGCTATTGCGCTGCACGCGGTTGACCAAGGGGTCAAGCACATAGGCGAGCACGGCGGCGACCACAAAGGGCGTGATGACATTGCCCAGCAACCACAGCAAGAAAAAGAGAGCGCCCAGGATGGCTATCCAAGTCAGGGCAACGCGCTGACTCTCGGTTAAGGTGATATTGGTTTGCGCCAAGATAATGCTCAGTGGTTTTAATCGCCTAAAATTGCAGATTCGCGAATGATTCTATCGCTTAAACCCCTTTTTTATCAGAAAGCCCTTTATGACAAAAGTCGAACTCCACATCACTGGCCGCGGCATTATTACCCTCGAGCTGGACGAAGTCAAAGCACCAAAAACAGTCGCTAATTTTGTCGAGTATGTGAAGCAAGGCCACTTCAGCGGCACGATTTTTCACCGCATCATCAAAGACTTCATGATTCAAGGCGGCGGTTTTACAGCCGACATGAAACAAAAGCCAACCAACGCGCAAATCGAAAACGAAGCGGGCAATGGTTTGAAAAACGACAAATACACGATTGCGATGGCGCGTACCAACGACCCGCATTCAGCCAGCGCGCAGTTCTTCATCAACACCAAAAACAACGACTTCCTCAACTTCCAAGCACCCAGTGGCTCGGCCTGGGGTTACGCCGTATTTGGCAAAGTGGTGGCTGGCACTGAAGTAGTCGACGCCCTGAACGGCACGAAAACTGGCCGCAAAGGCATGCACGACGATGTGCCCGTCGAAGCCGTGGTGATCGAAAAAGCGGTATTGGTTTAAGCCCACCCGCTAAACCCAAGCTCTAAACCCACTTGCTTGAACCCAAGGCCAAGGGCGCTGCCAGCGCGCCTTGGCTGCTGCCGCTTTAAACCTTCGCATTAGCTTTTAAAAAAACATGACAGAAAAACTCAGCGCCATCAAGGGCATGAACGACATTCTGCCGCCCGAGTCGGCGCGCTGGGAGTGGCTGGAAGGCAAAGTGCGCGAGGTCATGGCGCGGTTTTCTTATCGCAATATGCGCACACCCATCGTTGAGCCGACGCCCTTGTTTGTGCGCGGCTTGGGCGAGGTGACCGACATTGTGGAGAAAGAGATGTATTGCTTTGAGGACAAACTCAACGGCGATCTCTTGACCCTGCGCCCCGAAGCGACCGCTGGCGTGTGCCGCGCAGTGATTGAGCACAATATGCTCTACGAAGGCGGCAAGCGCCTGTATTACATGGGCCCCATGTTCCGCCACGAGCGGCCACAGCGCGGGCGCTATCGCCAGTTCCACCAAATTGGGGCTGAGGCGCTGGGCTTTGCCGGTGCTGAGGTCGATGCCGAGCTGATTTTGCTCGCCGCTTCGCTCTGGCAAGAGCTGGGTTTGCAAGACATTGAATTGCAGCTCAACAGCTTGGGCCAGCCCGACGAGCGCAAAGCGCACCGCGCCGCGCTCATTCATTACTTTGAACAGCACCAAGACCAGCTGGACGAAGACGCCAAGCGCCGTTTGCACAGCAACCCGCTGCGTATTTTGGATACCAAAAACCCAGCCATGCAAGCGCTGGTGAATGCTGCGCCGCAGCTGATTGATTATTTGGGCACAACCAGCAAAGCGCACTTTGTCGCCGTGCAAGAGATCTTGAGCGCGCATGGCCTGCGCTTTACCCTGAACCCGCGCTTGGTGCGCGGCATGGATTACTACAACCTGACGGTGTTTGAATTTGTCACCACCGCACTGGGCAGCCAAGGCACGATTTGCGGCGGTGGCCGCTACGACTATTTGATCGAAATGCTGGGCGGCAAACCCGCGCCAGCCATCGGTTGGGCGATGGGGGTTGAGCGCGTGCTCGAACTCTTGAAAGAGCAGGGCCTAGCCGCGCCTGAATTGGCACCCGATTGCTACGCCATCATTCCTGACCTGGCTGCGCTCGCACCTGCCATGCAAAGCATCAGCGCTTTGCGCGCTGCGGGCCTTGGCGTGCTCATGCACCACTCCAGCATGAATGCTGAAGGCGCAGCCACTATGGGCAGCATGAAATCGCAGTTTAAAAAAGCCGATGCCTCGGGCGCGCGCTACGCGCTCATCTTTGGGCCTGACGAGTTGGCGCGTGGCGAAGTGGCATGCAAACCGCTGCGTGCGGGTCTGCGCCACAGCGAACAGCAAGCCTTTGCACTGCAAGACGCTGCGGCGCTGGCTGAACACTGCCGCGAGGCTTAGAGCCGCTAAATCGCAGCGAATAATGGCCTGTAGTGCCGCAAACGCGCCCAAATCTTGTATTTGAGGCGCGTTTTTGCATTTTTAAGCATGAAATCGGTGTTTTAGGCCGTCAAACCTGCCTGATAAGCTATTGAATTGATAGTGTTTTATAGCAGTTAGCCTCTTGATTAGGCTAGGGTTGTTGCGCTTCAGCGCAGCGCGCCGCTCTCGCCCTGTGGCCGCGCAAAGCGTTTGCTTTGTTCATACGGAAACACATCGTGCAAATAGCCCGCCTGTATCGCTTCTTTGGCGCGCTGCCAATAATCCGCTTCTAACAAGTCGGCGTGGTGGCGCATAAACGCCGCTTTCACGCGTGGGTTGCCGAGCAAAAAGGGCGCAAAAGTCTCGGGGAAGACATCGTACTTGCCCACCGGGTACCAAACCTCGCCGCTCATTTCGTCTTCCTCATTGCGCGCTTGCGGCACTTTGCGAAAATTGCAGTCGGTGATGTACTCAATCTCATCGTAATCATAAAACACCACTTTGCCGTTGCGCGTCACGCCAAAGTTTTTCCACAGCATGTCGCCCGGAAAGATATTCGCTGCCACGAGGTCTTTGATCGCATTGCCGTATTCGATCACGCTACGCTCGATTTTGCGGTCGCCCGAATCGGTGTGCGGATTGTCAAACGCCTCTTGCAAATACATATTCAGCGGAATCATGCGCCGCTCGATATACAAGTGCTTGATGATCACCTCCTCGCGCTGCGTGTCGGGGTTGGTGATGAATTCGATCTGGCTGGGTGCGAACTCCAGTATCTCGGCGATCAAACTCTCCTCAAATCGCGCCCGCGGAAAAGCCACGCTGCTGTACTCCAGCGTATCGGCCATGCGGCCCACGCGGTCGTGGTTTTTCACTAGGTTGTACTTGCTCTTAATCAGCGCCCGCGTCGTGTCTTTTTGCGGCGGATAGTAATCCTTGATCAGCTTGAACACATAGGGGAAAGAGGGCAGGTCAAACACCAGCATCACCATGCCCTTGATGCCCGGCGCGATGCGAAAGTGGTCAGACGAATGACGCAGATGCTGCAAAAAGTCGCGATAAAACAAATTCTTGCCCTGCTTGGCTAGCCCCAGCGCGTTATAAATTTCGTTGCGCGGTTTGCGCGGCATGATCGAGCGCAAAAACTGCACAAAGGCCGAGGGAATCTCCATTGCCACTAAAAAATAGCTGCGCGCAAAGCTGAACAAGGTTTGAATATCGTCCTCGTCACACAGCACCGCATCGGCATAAATCTCGCCCTTGTCATTGTGCAAAAGCGGAATCGCAACGGGCAGCTGCTCAAAACCGTTGATGATTTTGCCGATCAAATAGGCGCATTTATTGCGATAAAACAGCGCCGACAAAACCTGAATCTGAAAGTTCTGCCGCAAAAATGCGCGTGTGCCACCGCCTGCGCGCTCGCGTATGGTTTCTTCTATGCGCGCCACATCGCGTGGCAGGTCTTCAAACGGCACTTGCAAATCAAAGTCTTGCAAAATCTGCGTGATCGCCTCGGCAATGCCAGTGACCAGCGGGTAATAGGCGCGGTAAGTGCTCTCCACCTCTTTGCCCGGGCTTTGGATGTATTCGGTACTGATGGCGGGACGCAAAAAAATAAAATCGTTCTGAAAATAGCGCCGCTCCAGTATCTGCGTGATCACCGAGTTGAAAAAAGTCTCAGCCAACTCGGGCTGGCAATGGTCGATCAACAAACCAATGTAGTGCAGCTTGGCCTGGTGCCACACCTCGGCGCTTTGCGTGCGCGCTTGGTAGTCCGTCTCTAGCTGCGCCACGCACTCGCGCACGCGCAAGTCATAAAACATAATGCGCGCGCGTTGCCCGCTTTGCTGCCCATGCCAATCGGCCTGCTCAAAACGCTGCTTGGCTTGCGC
>CAZUUN010000107.1:0-5459 GCA_964622735.1 uncultured Burkholderiaceae bacterium
GCTTTGCGGCAATTGGCCAGTGGCCCTGCTGCGTTTTAACGACTGGGCTGGCGTTTTAAGCTTGTTGCGCTGCAACATAGGCACTAGAATCACGCATTCTTTCATTTCTAGGAGCTCGCATGGAACCGTATCCGAGTTGCATGCTTCTGGCCGCGCTATAGAAAAACTAGCTGCTCAGGCAGCTTTTATGTGGGCTAGAGGCGTTATACATATCAAAAATAGCCCATCATATTGTTTTGAGGAGTGTGGCAATGCTCAATGTATTTACCCTTGCCAATGGCCGCTTGGTGCAAGAAGAGATTGAATCGCTAGAAGAACTGTCGCAATACCAGCCTATCTGGGTGGACATCGAAGCGCCGACGCCTGAAGAGCGTCGCTGGATCAAGCAGTACTTCGGTCTGCAAATCCCAGAAAACGCCATGGACGAGGACATCGAAGAGTCTGCGCGTTTTTTTGAAGAAGACAACGGCGAATTGCACATCCGCGCCGACTTTTTGATCGACGACGACAAACAAGAGCCGCGCCAAACGCGCGTGGCTTTTATTTTGAATTTGGTGAATGACGATTTGCGCAGCCGCGATGTCTTGTTCTCGATACACGAAGAAGACATTCCCGTCTTTCGCCTGCTGCGTCTGCGCGCACGCCGCATGCCGGGTTTGATTGAAGACTCACGCGATGTTCTGCTCAAGCTGTTTGAGGGCGATGCCGAATACTGCGCCGATGCGCTCGAAGGCGTGCACGATGCGCTCGAGCGCGTGAGCGAACTGGTCTTGCAAGGCAATTTGAGCGATGAGGTGGCGGGCAGCGCCTTGGGCACGATTGCGCGGCAAGAGAATTTGAATGGGCTCATTCGCCGCTCGGTCATGGATACGCGCCGCGCCTTGAGTTTTATGATGCGCTCAAAAATGCTCACTGGCTTGCAATTTGAAGAGGCGCGGCAGATTGTGCGTGACATCGATTCGCTCGACAGCCACACCGCTTTCATCTTCGACAAAATCAACTTTTTGATGGATGCGACCGTGGGTTTCATCAACATCAACCAAAACAAGATCATCAAACTGTTCTCGGTTGCCAGCGTCGCTTTGCTGCCGCCGACTTTGATTGCCAGCGTCTACGGCATGAACTTTCAGCACATGCCCGAGCTCACGCAAAAATGGGGCTACCCCTTCTCTTTGGTCTTGATGGTGGTCAGCGCCTTATTGCCCATGTGGTATTTCAGACGGCGTGGCTGGCTGAAATAAGCTGGCAGCCGCGCTCACACACTTCGCCATGCCGCAGCCCTTGCTTCAAACCCAAAATCTCAGCATCGCCTTTGGCGACAAAACGGCTGTACACGATGTTTGCTTGCAGATCCAGGCAGGCGAAAAACTCGCCTTAGTGGGCGAGTCTGGCTCAGGCAAGTCGGTCACGGCGCTGGCGCTGATGGGACTTTTAGACCAAGCGCAGGTCAGCGGCAGCGTACAACTGCTGGGCGCTGAGTTGCTGGGCAGCAGCGAGCGCACTTGGCGCGGCATACGCGGCAGTGAGATCGCGATGATTTTTCAAGAGCCGCAAACCGCGCTCAATCCCTTGATGAGCGTGGGCGCGCAAATCACCGAAGTCTTGCAGCAAAAAATCGGTTTAGACCGCAAGGCGAGCGACGCTCGGCTGCTGGAGCTGTTAGACGAAGTTGGTCTACCCGAGCCCGAGCTGCAAGCACGCAAATTGCCGCACACCCTCAGCGGCGGGCAGCGCCAGCGGGTGTTGATCGCCATGGCTTTGGCCGGCAACCCCAAGCTCTTATTGGCTGACGAGCCCACCACAGCGCTGGACTTGGGCTTGCGCCAGCAAATTTTGGCGCTGCTCAATCGCTTGCAAGCCCAGCGCGGCATGGCAGTTATTTTGATCACCCACGACTTGCATGCCGTGCGCCAGTTTGCCGATCGCGTGGCGGTGATGGAGCGCGGCCGTGTGGTGGAGCAAGGCCCGCAAGAGGCGGTTTTCTTGCAGCCGCAGCATCCGTATACACAAAAGCTTTTGGCCAGCCTCAGCCTGCGCGATTTAGCCCAGCCCCAAAGCGATGAGGTCTTGCGCGTTGCGCAACTGGGCGTGCAGTATGAACGCGCGAGCAGTAGCTGGCGGCATTGGCTGCGCAAAGCGCGCTGGCAAGCCTTGAGCGATATTTCCTTCACGCTGCGGCGGGGCGAAACCCTGGCTATCGTTGGGCCCTCGGGCTCGGGCAAATCGACTTTGGCACTGGCGGTTTTGGGTTTGTTGCCGGTTGCTGCAGGCAGCATCACCTTTCCTAGCTTCGCGGCTGCGGCCAGTCTGCCGCCCAATCCCTGGCAGAGCAGGGCAGCGGTGCGCAAAGCGCTGCGCCGCCATATACAAGTGGTTTTTCAAGACCCGTATTCCTCACTCTCGCCACGCATGCGCATCGGCGAGATTGTGAGCGAAGGGCTGTTGGTGCACGAGCCGCAATTGAGCTGGGCTCAGCGCCAAACGCGGGCGGCGCAAGCCTTGGCCGAAGTGGGGCTGGATGAAGGTCAATTCCCGCAGCTGTTGCAGCGCTACCCGCACGAGTTCTCGGGTGGTCAGCGCCAGCGCATTGCGATTGCACGCGCTTTGATGGTGCAGCCGCAGATTTTGGTCTTAGACGAGCCGACGAGCGCGCTGGATGTCACTATCCAACAGCAAACTTTGCAGTTGTTGCAAGGCTTGCAAAAAGCGCGCGGCCTGAGCTATTTGCTCATCACGCACGATGGCGCGGTGGTCGATGCCATGGCGCACCAAGTCTTGCACTTAGATGCTGGCCGCGTACAAGATTTGGGGTCGTGGCAGCCGACCGTCTAAAGCCTTGGCGCTTGCGCTGCTTCTTACTAGGCTTTCAAGGCAGCCAGTTCATTTCCATCCACGATTTGTTATCGAGCGCCATCTTGATGCGTACAGGGGCGTAACTCAGTTTGGGCGCAAACCAAAATTCCGATTTGGTCGTGCCTTTGCCCAAAGAGCGGGGCACGATGTGTACCGTTTCGACGGCACCCAAAATCGGGTGGTGTATGGTTTTGGTGTCGCTGACTTGGTAGTTCCAAGCGAATAAGCCTTCAGGGCGCATGAGCCAGACGACGGTGCTAGCGCCTGCGGTGCTGGCCAACTCACCGCTTAAAAGGCGCTGTTGCAATTGGTAGTATTGGCTGATGCTGTCTTGCACGCCTTGTTTGGGCACGGGATAGCGCACATCGCCGCGAAAGACGATGTTGCCATCCTCGGTTTTGACCTTGTAGGCCTTGCCCATTACTTGCTCATTGAAGTTTCTCGGAATCAACTTCGTGCCAGCAATCGCGCCTGTGCTCTGCATGCTGAGGGCGTTTTGCCCAGCGACGGTCACCGCTAAATCGGCTTGGTAAGACTGGCGGCCCGTGCGGGCAAATTGCATTTCAGCACTGGCTGATAAAGGACCAAGGTAGTAGCCAGTGACTTTGTAACGCCAGCTCTGCGCGCTGGTGTAGGCGTCGCCCAAACTGCTATTGGCCTTGTCCGCATTGCTGCTCGTGGTGGCGCTGGCAGCACTGGCTACCGCTACTGCTGCGCTCGCTGCGCTTAAGGGTGCGGGGTTGCTTAGGCTAGCCGAGGCAGCTATTGCAGGGCTAGGGGCTTGGGCCCAAAGCGTGCTGCTCAGACTAAGACCTAAGCCCACCAGTGTTTTGCCATATGCCATCACGGTATCCTTAAAAAGAGAACAGCTTTTAAGACGGGGCTTGCGCCAACTCCGCCAAAATCTCGGCGCTGTGTTCGCCCAAACGCGTACCGGCTGACGGCGCGCGCGTGTTGCTGCGCGAGAAGCGCGGTGCGGGTGCGGCTTGCAGCTGGCCATCGACTTCGACAAACAGGCCGCGTGCCCGGTTGTGCGGGTGCGCTGCGGCAGCGGGTAAGTCGAGTACCGGCACAGCGCAAGCGTCCGAGCCTTCAAACACTTTAACCCAATGCGCTTGGGGCTGCTCGGCGATGCGTTTTGCCACTAGGGCTTTGAGGGCGGCCCAGTCTTGCGTATGGTATTGGCCCGCAATCAGTTCATCGAATAAATCGAGTTTGATCACAAGCTCGACATAAAAAGGCGTTTCAATCGCACCTATGGCAAAGTGCTTGCCGTCCGCGCAGGTGAAGACTTCGTAGAAATGCGAGCTATTGAAAAAGAAGTTCTCTTTCTCGTCATCCTTCCAAATGCCCATGGCGCGGAAGGCGTGCACCAAACTTTGCATGTGCGCCGCGCTGTCGATGATGGCGGCGTCTATCACCTGACCCTGGCCACTGTTTTTGGCTTCTAAAAGCGCACAAACAATGCCAAACGCCAAGTAGAGCGCGCCGCCGACATCACCCACCAGTGTGGCTGGCACCAAAGGCGCCTGGCCTGGGCGATAAGCAAAACTCATCGCGCCGCTCAGGGCCACATAGTTGATGTCGTGCCCAGCCATCTGCGCCATTGGGCCGGTCTGGCCCCAGCCTGTCATGCGACCGTAAATGAGTTTGGTATTTTTGGCCTGCACCGCCTCGGGGCCAAAGCCTAGGCGCTCCATGACGCCTGGGCGGTAGCCTTCAATCAGCACATCGCTGCGGGTTAAGAGCTTCCAAGCGGTTTCTTGATCAGCGGGTTTTTTCAGGTTCAGTGCAATCGAGCGCTTGCCACGGTTGATGGGGTTGCGTTTGTCACCCATGCGCGCATCGGCTTGTTCAATGACGATGACCTCTGCACCCATATCGGCCAGCAGCATGGCGGCAAAAGGGCCTGGGCCTATGCCTGCAAATTCAACAACGCGCACGCCCGCGAGTGGGCCGGTATTTTTTTCTGTAGTGGTCATTTTTGTAATGGATGAAACTGAAGTGATTTTCGCTGCAATCGGCACGCTTGTCCGTAGGACAAATAAAAAAGCGTCAGGATCGCTGACGCTTTTTGATGTCCTACTGGACTTTTTTGTCTCCTCGCACGCCCAGCCAATTTGCATCGGCGAACTGCTGCTTACTTTAGCGGCAATTTGCCAAGAATCGCAGGCCGCGATCCGAGGGTTTTTACTAGGCCGGCAAAAAGCCCTCCACCGAGAAGTAGCGCTCGCCCGTGTCGTAGTTAAAGCCCAATACGCGGCTGCCTGCAGGCAAGCTTGGCAGTGTTTGTGCAATGGCTGCCAGCGTGGCACCCGATGAAATGCCGACCAAAATACCTTCCTGCGCAGCGCTTTTGCGTGCCATCTCTTTGGCATCGTCGCCCTCGACTTGCACCACGCCATCAAGCAAGCTGACATTGAGATTGCCTGGAATAAAGCCTGCGCCCAAGCCCTGAATCGCGTGCGGGCCAGGGGCGCCGCCAGAGATTACGGCCGAGGCGCTCGGCTCGACCGCCAGCACTTTCAGCTTGGGCCATTTGGCTTTTAAAACTTGTGCAACGCCGCTGATGTGGCCACCAGTGCCCACGCCAGTTATGATGACAT
>CAZUUN010000108.1:0-3595 GCA_964622735.1 uncultured Burkholderiaceae bacterium
AAGCCTCCGCGTCAAAGGGCGCGGCGGCTAGGTCGGTAATGGCTTGTTCGATTTCGACAGCGTTCATAGGCTTATTCTGACGATGCGGCGCACACGAGTGGCGCGCTTAAGTGCTGGCGTAAGCCAAGCGCACATAAATCGGCGCAAAGGCTGCGCCTTGGGTGATTTCGAGCAGGTTTTCACGCGCCAACTCTAAGAGCGCGATGAAGGTGACGACGACGACGGGCAAGCTGCTGCCGTCGTCAAACAAACGCTCAAACTCTAAAAAACGCTGGCCTTGCAGGCGCTTCAAAACAATGCTCATGTGCTCGCGCACCGAGAGCTCTTCGCGCGAAATTTTGTGGTGCGTGACCAAGCGCGCGCGCCCTGCAATTTCAGCCCAAGCCGCGCGCAAATCGACCACGCTGACATCGGGTAGCGCCGCCGCGCCTTGCTCGACCACGACTTGGCTGCGATAAAAATCGCGCCCGTATTGCGGCAAAGCATCGAGCATTTGCGCGGCAATTTTCATTTGCTCGTATTCGAGCAAGCGGCGCACCAGCTCGGCGCGCGGGTCTTCGGCTTCTTCGCCGGGTGCCAATTTTTTGGGCGGCAGCAGCATGCGCGATTTGATCTCAATCAGCATGGCGGCCATGAGCAAATACTCGGCCGCCAGCTCCAAATTGCTCAGTCGGATTTCTTCCACATAGGCCATGTACTGCGTTGTCATCTGCGCCATCGGAATATCCAGAATATTGAAATTCTGCTTGCGGATGAGGTAGAGCAACAAATCGAGCGGGCCCTCAAACGCCTCTAAAAAAATCTTCAGCGCGTCTGGCGGAATGTAGAGGTCGTTGGGCATGGCAAACAGCGGCTCGCCATAGAGTTTTGCCACGGCCACGGTATCCACCACCTCTTGCGCTTGGGCAGCGGTGAGCAGGTCGGTGGGTTCGCTATCGTGGCTATGCATGCTAATTTAGGGCTGTGGTGTAGGGCGTTTGTGTCATTGTCGCTGATTTAGCGTGGTGGCTGATGTGACTGATTTTGCGGCTTTAGGCTGTGGCTGGCTTGCCCTTCACTGGCAAAAAAGCGCCAAGCGCCATACCAAGCGAAAAAGTGCAAGACCGCGCTGACAAAAAACGGCAGGCCGATCATGACCGCATCGCTGGGCAAATGCGCCACCCAGCGCAGCAACTCCAGGCCAAAAATGGGGCCCAGCACCGCCATGAGGCTGCTGAGCGAGGACACCGCGCCCATGGTCTCGCCCTGATTGCTGGCGCTGGCCGAGTTGGAGATGATGCTTTGTATCGAGGCTTGCGCTGCGCCGCCGAGCAGCCCGAGGCTAATCACGGCGTACATCATCCAACCTTGGGTCATCAAACCAAAAAGCACATCCGACAAGATGGCAACGGCTAAGCCAACCAGCGCCAAGCTGCGCGTGCTGAAGCGCTTGAGCAGCGGTTTGAGCAGCACGCCCTGGCTGATGACTGAGACCACACCCACCGCCAGCAAAGACCAGCCGACTTGTTTAGGGCCCCAACCAAATTTGAATTTGGTGTAAAGCACCCAAGTCGAATAAAGCATGAACTGCGCCAGTGCCGACAAGCCTATGCTCCAGACCAAGCCGCCCGCGCCTTTGAGCGCGCTTAAACCGCGCAAAGAAGCGATGGGGTTGGCGCGCTCCCAAGCAAAGCTGCGGCGGCGCTCGGGCGGCAGCGATTCGGGCAAAACCAGCAGGCCATACAGCAGGTTGATGAGAGCCAACACGCCTGCCACAAACAAGGGCAGACGCGGGTTGCTGTCACCCAGCAAACCGCCAATGACTGGCCCCAAGATAAAACCCGCACCAAACATGGCGCCCAGCAGGCCAAAGCGGCGCGCCCTTTGCTCTGGCGCGGTAATGTCTGCCACATAAGCGTTGGCGACCGACATATTGCTCTGCATCACACCTGAGAACAGGCGCACGGCGACGATCATCCAAAAAGCCGTGGCCAAAGCCGTGACAAAAAAGCTGAGCGCCAAACCCATAAAGCCGAGTAGCAAAACGGGGCGGCGGCCATAGTGGTCAGACAACGCGCCGATGATGGGCGAGCCAACAAAATTAGCCAAGCCAAAGGCCGCCGTCACCATCAAAAAAGCGCTGGTTTGCTCGTCGTTGCTGTGGGTGAAAGTGCCAATGATGTGCGGCAAGACCGGCACCATCAGACCGATAGAGATCATGTCGATCAAGACCGTGACCAAGATAAAGGGCATGGCCGCTTGGCGCTTTTGGTGGTGGCTACCCGGCTGCTGGTGGGTGGGCTGATTCATACAAATGTGGTCAATGGTAAAGAGGTGGCTGTCGGCGGCCAGATGACAAATAGAGGGTGAACACTCCTACAAACGCTAGGCTTGCGCGCCGATAGAGCAAAAGGGGCCCCAGCGCCGATGATAGAGCCCAGAGCAGAAACAACTTCTGACTCAAGTTTTGCCCTAGCAATTGGGCACTTAGGAGGTAATTATTATGTTGAAGTGGGCCATTATTTTCGCTTTAATTTCTTTGGTAGCGGGTGTTTTCGGTTTCGGCGGCCTTGCTGCTGGCGCTGCAGGCATAGCCAAAGTCTTATTCGTGTTGTTCTTGGTAGTCGCTGCGATCTTTTTGCTCATGGCCGTTTTGGGTGGCCGTGCGATCAAAGACGCTTTGGATTAAACCGATAAGCGCAACTTCTTTCTTACATACATTTCTTAATTTAAACAACAGGATGATTCCTATGAAAAAACTTCTCATTGCAGGCGCTTGCACTTTGGCTTTGATGGGCTTGGCGCAAGCCGCTGACAAGATGGAAGCGGCTAGCGATGCCATCGAGCACACGCAAGAAGCGGCTACGCACGATGCCAAAGCGGCACAAGCCAGTAAAGAAGGTGCTGCCGCCACCAATGTGGTCACGCGCAAAACCAAGCAAGTGAAGAAAAAATACCACAAAAAAATGGCTAAGCACCACCGTGAAGAAGCCAAAGAAAGTGCAGCCAAAGTCTTAAAAGCAGAGCCTGCCACTGACGCGGTGAAAAAAGACGATGCGGCTGTTGTTATTGTCAAATAAGCAGCGTGCCCGCTAGTGATCTAGTGGGCGCTCAAGCAAAAAGCCCAATTGCAAGATTGGGCTTTTTTGTGTCCTCAGTCGCCATCAACCTAGTCGCCTTCAATTTGGGCCTGAACAAATGCCTCATCAAAGCGGATGAAGTCCAGTGTAAACTGTGTCAGAAAACCGCTTTCGCAAGTGAGCATTGAAAAGTTTTACGGCACAATCAGCGCAGCTTAGACTGGGCTTATTTAGGCCTGTATTTGAATCATAAAGAGAGAGAAAAGAATGAATCTACATCTGACAGCAGCTTGTATTTTGGCTTTGGGCGCAGTTTTAACGCCTCATTTGGCGGGGGCACAAACGGCGCCTAAAACGGCGGCTAAAACGCCCACAGCCACCGCTGTAGCCAACGCCACCGTCCAGGCTAAGACGGGCAAGGTAGCTGCTGCGGCAAAGGCGGTAGATAGCGTGCAGCTCAAAGGCCACAGCTACCCCAAAACCATACAGCTCGACGGCAACACTTTGCAACTCAACGGCGCGGGCGTGCGCTATAA
>CAZUUN010000108.1:3695-5351 GCA_964622735.1 uncultured Burkholderiaceae bacterium
GACACCATCATCATGGACTGGATGGGCAAGGGCCAAAACACGGTGATTTCCATTCGCAACGAAGTACAGGGCGAACCTTTTGCCGATGCCGCTTTCCACCGCGCTTTGATGGGCGTTTGGCTGGGTAAAAGCGCGGCTGATGCGCAGCTGAAAAAAGCTTTGCTGGACAATTCGGCACAGAAATCGGCCTTTTAACACTGCAAAAAAGAGAGCTGCTCAGGCAGGTTTTACGGCCTATAAGCCCTAAAAGATGCCTAAAATATACAAAAAAGCCTTGCAGCAATGCAAGGCTTTTTGTTTGGCAAGGGCGATTCGCGATTAATCAGCCCGGTAGTTCGGCGCTTCTTTGGTGATTTGCACATCGTGCACATGGCTCTCGCGAATGCCAGCTGAAGTGATTTCCACAAACTCGGCTTTGGCTTGCATCTCTTCGATAGTGGCGCAACCGCAGTAGCCCATGCTGGCACGCAAACCGCCCGCCATTTGGTAGATGATGCTGACGACCGAGCCTTTGTAAGGCACACGGCCTTCAATGCCCTCAGGCACAAGTTTGTCGGCATTCGGGTTCTCGGCGCTGCTTTCTTGAAAGTAACGATCCGCGCTGCCCTGCTGCATCGCGCCCACGCTGCCCATGCCACGGTAAGACTTGTAGCTGCGGCCTTGGAAGAGCACGACTTCGCCAGGCGCTTCTTCAGTACCCGCAAACATGCCACCCATCATGACGGTGGACGCGCCTGCGGCGATGGCTTTGGCAATGTCGCCGCTGTAGCGCACGCCGCCGTCAGAGATCAGCGGAATGCGACCTTTGAGCGCCGTCGCTACGCTATCAATCGCCATGATTTGCGGCACACCTACACCGGCAACGATGCGCGTGGTGCAGATCGAACCTGGTCCGATGCCGACTTTGACTGCATCAGCGCCGTGGTCAGCCAGTGCCAGCGCGGCTGCGCCCGTGGCGATATTGCCGCCGATGACATCGACTTGCGGGTAGTTCTTCTTCACCCAAGCCACCCGATCGAGCACGCCTTTGCTATGGCCGTGAGCGGTGTCGACCACCAGCGCATCAACGCCAGCTTCGACCAGCAGCTCAACGCGCTCTTCGGTGCCCTCGCCCACACCCACGGCAGCGCCGACGAGCAAGCGGCCATGCGCATCGCGCGAGGCATGCGGGAAGGTGCTTTGTTTGGTGATGTCTTTTACCGTGATCAAGCCTTTGAGCTCAAACGCATCGTTCACCACCAGCAAGCGCTCTAGGCGGTGCTGCTGCAGTGTGGCTTTGGCTTGCTCGGGCGTAGTGCCTTCGGGCACGGTGATGAGTTTTTCGCGCGGCGTCATGATCTCGCGCACGGGCAAGTCCATGCGGGTTTCAAAACGCAAATCGCGGCCAGTGACGATGCCAACCACATGGCCGTTGTCCATCACCGGGAAGCCCGAGAAGCCCATTTCAGCCGAGAGCTTGACGACTTCGCGCACCGTGGTGTCTGAGCTGATGACCATGGGGTCGCGCAGAATGCCAGTCTCATAGCGCTTGACCTTGCGCACTTGCGCGGCTTGCTCTTTGGCAGTCAGGTTTTTGTGGATGATGCCGATGCCACCCTCTTGCGCAATGGCGATGGCCAAGCGCGCTTCGGTCACGGTGTCCATTGCGGCTGAAAC
>CAZUUN010000109.1:0-5346 GCA_964622735.1 uncultured Burkholderiaceae bacterium
TCAACTCACCCGCTGCCAACTCACCTCGTTTGGCCAAAGCCTGTTGCAAATCAGGTGCGGTATAAACTCGACAGAGCCAATCACCCAGCAAGCCCGCTAAAGCAGCGTCATGCAAACGCAAATAATCGGCCAGCGGCTTCAAGCCATAAGCCGCTTTACTGGCGCTGCTAGGCACTTGCGGCAAAGTATAAAAAGTGAGTTTGGCATCGGGCGCATCGTTCGCAAATGCCGCCAAGCGTTCGATTTGCGAAACTTCGAGCGCTTGCATGCGTTCGCGCAGCGCGGCTTCGAGTGCACGCTCCCAACCCGGCTCGATATGCAATTTTTGCCACAGCGCTTGCAAATTGCCCAAGCCTTGTTTTTCTAGCCAAGGGCGCAGCTTGCCACCCGCTTGTATGCGCTCTTGCAGAGCGCGCAGGGCTTGCTCGCGCGCTTGCAAATCGCTTTCTTTGCTGCGCTCGGTGTGCAGCTCTTGCTGTAGTGCATCGCGGCGGCTTTCCAGCTCGGGCAAATCGGCCTGTAATTGCTGCAACAACGCGCTTTGTTCTTGCTCGTGCTCTTGGGCCAAAGCCAGATTGTTTTGCACGCCTTGCAGCAACTGGCCATCGGGAATTTGTAGCGAATTTTTATCGGTATGCAGCCGCTCGCGGCGCAACACCATGGCATTCATCTGCTCGCTCACATGGCGCTGCTCAGCCGAGAGCAATTGCAATTGCTGCTGAAAATTGGCCACGATTTGGCGCTGTGCATTGGCTGCCGCTTGCGCTTGGGCAAGCTTCTCTTGTGCCAAAGGCTGCACGCTGCCCTGCTCACTCGCTTGCGCGCTCAAAATTTCAGCTTGCTCTTGCGCTTCTTCAAGTTGCGCCAACACCTGCTCTTGCTGCGCTCGGCCTTCTTCGCTGCGCTCTTGCCAGCTAGTCAGTTGCGCTTGCAAGCTCAGTACGCGTTGCTCGGCATTCTTGCGGCTCTCGGTCACAAAGCGAATTTCAGCTTCTAGCTTGCCCACATCGGCCGAAGCTTGGTACATCAGCGTCTGCGCCGTGCTGACGGCCTCGCTCGCGCCGTAATGGCTTTGGCGTATGGTCTCGAGCGTGGCTTCTATCGAGCGCAGATCGGCCATTTGGCTTTCCACCGCGGTGCTGGCTTGCAACACCTCAGCAGCCATTTTTTCTTGATTTTTGCGCGCTTGCTCGCGGCGCAAATACCATTGCTGTTGCTGGCGCAAGCTGTGCTTGGCGTTCAACTCGTGGTATTTGGCAGCAACTTCGGCCTGCTTTTCTAGCTTTTCTAAATTCGCACTCAGCTCGCGCAAAATATCATCGACGCGGGTCAAGTTCTCGCGCGTATCGTGCAAGCGGTTTTCGGTTTCGCGGCGGCGCTCTTTGTATTTCGACACGCCCGCAGCTTCTTCCAAAAACAGGCGCAGCTCTTCAGGCTTGCTTTCAATGATGCGGCTGATCGTGCCCTGACCAATGATGGCGTAGGCGCGTGGGCCCAAGCCCGTACCCAAAAATACATCCTGCACATCGCGGCGACGCACTACTTGCTTATTGATGTGGTAGCTGCTGGCGCCATCGCGCGTGAGCACGCGTTTGACCGCGATTTCAGAAAACTGGTTCCACTGACCACCAGCGCGATGTTCATTATTTTCAAATACCAACTCGACGCTGGCGCGGCTGGCGGGCTTGCGCGTGGTGGTGCCGTTAAAAATCACATCCTGCATCGACTCGCCACGCAACTCAGACGCGCGCGACTCACCCAAAACCCAACGCACCGCATCCATGATGTTGGATTTGCCGCAACCGTTAGGCCCGACCACGCCCACCAACTGACCGGGCAGGTGAAAAGTCGTCGGCTCCGCGAAGGACTTAAAGCCTGAGAGTTTGATGGATTGAAGTCGCACGGCCTAAAAAGGTAATTTGTAGAGGAGAAAAGCCGCCACGAGCGGGCATAAAAGGTCGGTAGGCGCTTATTCTAGACTCTTTTGTAGCTGACTTTGGCTGCGGTTTTCCGCCCCGCCGCCGCAAGCCAAATCCTGCAGATTTTGCGCGTGCTGGCAAAGACAAAAGCAGCGCCACAAAAGAAAACGGGCTACAGCGAAAATCACTGTAACCCGTTGAGTTTGGTCGGCGAGAAAGGATTCGAACCTTCGACCCCTTGCACCCCATGCAAGTGCGCTACCAGGCTGCGCCACACGCCGTAAGCTCAAATTATAGCCCGAAGCACAGTCGCTTTCAGTCAAAGCGCCCCGTGACAAACGAGCCTAAAGCAAATTTATTTAATCCACAAACGGATGGCATCCCAAGTTTGGCCAAACCAGCCCGCAGGTTCAACCGCTTGCAGGGTTTGTAAAGGCAATTGGGTGTAAGGACGGCCGCTGATGCTGATGTTGAGCGTGCCCAAGTTTTGACCTTGGCGCAGGGGCGCAAAAATAGGATCAGGACGCGCAACCGTGGTGCTGACTTGGCCGGCAGTGCCAACGGGTACGGCAACGACGATCTCGCGCGGCAAGCCCAAGCCCACTTCGTTAGCAGCGCCGCGCCAAACTGGGGGCTTGGCCACTGCTTGATTGGCGGCAAAGAGTTTGACGGGCTCAAAGGCTGTGTAGCCCCAGTTGAGCAATTTTTGGCTCTCAGCGGCGCGGGCGTTCTCGCTAGCTGTCCCTAAGACAACCGAGAGCAGGCGGCGTTGCCCTACCCCAGCGAATTCACGCTTGGCCGTGGCAACCAAGCAGTAACCAGCAGCAGCTGTGTGGCCGGTTTTCAGGCCGTCAACGCTTGGGTCACGGTACAGCAACAAGTTGCGGTTGTTGCTATTGCTCGCCGGCGTGCCAGGGTAGCGGTAGCTTTTGATCGAGTAGTAGTGTAGGTACTCGGGGAAATCTTGCATCAGGCGGCGTGAGAGCAAAGCCAGATCAGATGCAGTGGTAATGTGACCCGGAACCGTCAGGCCTTCAGCATTTTTGTAAGTGGTCTTATGCATGCCGAGCAGCTGGGCTTGGTTGTTCATCATTTGCACAAAGTTTTCGACGCTGCCGCCTACGCCTTCAGCCAACACATTGGTGGCATCATTGCCAGATTGCGTGATCATGCCTTTGATGAGGTCATCGACCGGCACTTGCCAGCCCGTATCGACAAACATGCGCGAGCCTTCCATGGCGCGGGCGCGGGCACTGACGGTGAGCTTTTGCTCCAGAGTCAGGCGTTTGTTTTTCAAAGCATCAAAAACCAAGTAAGCAGTCATGAGTTTGGTGAGCGATGCTGGCTCAACTGGCGCTTCTGCATTTTTGCTGGCCAAGACTTGGCCGTTGGCTGAGATATCGATCAGCAAATAGGCTTTGGCCGCCACTTCAGGCGCTATGGGCGCGGGATAAGGTGCGACAGCAATCGGGGCGACTGCCTCGGCTTTTTTTGCCCAAGTCGGTGGTGCGAGTAAGAGCAGGCCGAAGAGGAAAGTGGCGCTTAAAAAAGGAGATTTTCTCAACATGATGAATCGATTAAACGGTTAAATTGCTAGCAATATTGTAGCTGCTGTGGCAGCGTTTACAGGCCGAGAGTGTCTGGCCTTTACAAAACTTTAGCTGAAAGAGCGCAGGTGGCGCAAAACCAAAGCTTTGAGCAAACCCTGCTGCCCGTGGAAGAAGTGACCGCCTTGCGGTACAACTAAAAGCGGCAGATTTTGCGGCCGTACCCAGTCGAGCGTGGTGCTGATAGGCACGACATCGTCGTTCTCGCCGTGGATGAGCAAGGCGCGCTCATGCCACTCGGGTGGCAAAGGCGGTATGCTAAAACGCGAAGTTGCCGTACCCACCAAAACGATGTGTTGCGGCTTGCGCACCAGCAACTGCTGCGCTGCCGAGCAAACCACATGCGTGCCAAAAGAAAAGCCAGCCAACGCCAGCGGCCCGTTGGGCGCCACTTGGGCAATCACTTGCAACAGGTCTTGTGATTCGCCGCGCCCTTCGTCATAGACCCCGGCTGATTTACCGACGCCGCGGCAATTAAAACGCACCGCCGTCCAGCCCTCTTGCGTAAAGGCTTTGGCCAGCGTTTGCACCACTTTGTGGTCCATATTGCCGCCATAGAGCGAATGCGGATGGCAGATGATGGCCACGCCTTTGCTCACCACGCCGGCATCGGGCTGATCGCGCAGCGCTTCGATGAAACCCGCTGCGCCTTGCAGACTCAGGTATTCGGCATCGCCGCGTATCAGCGCTTGGGTGCTGGGGCTGTGGTCTGCGTCTTGATCTTGTACTTGCGTCATCGTGCGGCCTTGTCAGTCGTCGGCCAATGGGTTGAGCAGCAAGCGCGCAACGGGTACGCCACCCTGCAGGTGCGAGTCCACGATTTCGTCGATATCGCTTTTATCCACATAGGTGTACCAAGTGCCCTCGGGGTAAACCACCGCGACGGGGCCAGATTTGCAGCGCCCCAAGCAACCTGCACGGTTGACGCGAACCTTGCCATCGGCGTTAAAACCCGCGAGTTTGACCCGCGTTTTGCAGTATTCCATGATCTCCAGCGCGCCATGGTCTTGGCAACTGATTTGGCCATTGTCACGCGCGTTGGTGCAAAAGAAAATGTGTTTGTCGAAGTATTGCGTCATACGCCTATTATCGCCCGCGCAACTGGGGCGCGTCGCTGGCCTGCCCCTTTAGCCCTAGGCTTGCGCCGCTTAAACCAAGCCGCGGGTGGTTATCGGCTCGGCTCTGAGCAGTTGCGTGCCCGCCAACACATCGTGCAAAAACTGCTTGCCCGGTAATAAACGCGCCAGCAGCGCGTAAAACACAACCCAGCCGATGAGCAAAACCAGCACGCCCCAAGTGGTGACGGTAAACAGCGTGGCCAGCGCCAAGGGCGGCAAAAACCACAGCCAGCTTAAAAGGTAGCGCAGCGCGGCGCGCGCTTGCGTGGGCGCTTGTTGGCCAGTCTTGTCATACACGCGCATTTTCCAAGTCTTCATCGGCAAGGTCTGACCCCGATGCCAAAAGTAGATGAAGTAAATACCAAAAACCACGAAGAGAAAAAACATCAAATCCAGCCGATGCTGCAAAGCGTGGCGCGATTGCGTGAGCGAGCTGTAGAGGTAAGTGGCCGTGAAGCTGACGCCAAACATGATCATGCCCTCGTACACCCAACAAGCCATGCGCGTGCCTATTGCTGGAGTGAGCGCTGGGGTGAGGGCGGGAGGCATTGCAGGCGTCATTGAAGGGGCGATGGCGGGGCTCGTGGCGGTTTTGTCAGTCTGATCAGGCATGGTGGCTGTAGCGAGGAGTAATACGAGTCAAAAAACAAAAAAATACAAGCAAAATTGGCAGTTTAGGCCGTCAAACCTGCCTGAGCAGCT
>CAZUUN010000110.1:0-5322 GCA_964622735.1 uncultured Burkholderiaceae bacterium
ACGGGCGACGCGCTTGCATGCGGCGATTCAAACCATCTTGCAGCGCGCGCTTGATTTGGGCGGCAGCACTTTGCGTAACTTTTCTAACGCCAAAGGCGAGGCCGGTTACTTCATGCTCGACGCCGCGGTGTATGGCCGCACGGGTGAACCCTGTAAGGTTTGCGGCAGCGCGATCACGCACATCGTGCAAGGGCAGCGCAGTACTTACTACTGTAAAAAATGCCAGCATTGAGGGTGACGTAGTCGCTATTTATCATTCCAAAAAGCCCGACAGCAAAGTGCATGCAGGGGAAAGGCCGTCATTGCGCACGGTTTTTTGATTCTCTTGCGGGCTTTGTTTGTTGTTTTATTGTGGCCTAGCTAGAATGACCCAGATAGCAGATAACGAAAACGCGATGGGAAGTACGCTGTGGTAATTGGTAACTTTAACGAAGACTTTGACCAGCATGGTCAGTGGCGCCGCAGTTATGCGACCCGACTCAAAACTTTGGGCGATTGGCTGCGTAGTAACGATTTGGCCGACACTGCGGTGCAAGAGCGCTTGACAGAACTCGAGCAACAGCTGCGCACCGACAAAGTCATGGTGGCTTTTGTCGCCGAGTTCTCGCGCGGCAAATCTGAGCTGATCAACGCTATTTTCTTTGCGGGCTACGGCCAGCGCATCATGCCCGCCAGCGCCGGTCGCACGACCATGTGCCCGACCGAGCTGGGTTGGGATGCCTCGGTGCCGCCGTGCTTGCGCCTGCTGCCAATTGAAACGCGTTTGCAACCCCAAGCGCTGATGGAGTGGCGCAGCGCGCCCGAGACTTGGACGCGCGTGGACTTGGATGTCAACGACGCCCACCAGTTGTCGCAAGCCTTTGAAAAAGTGTCAGAAATCAACCGCGTCAGCCAAGAAGAAGCACGCGCCTTGGGTTTTTGGCACGACGACACACCGGAAGACAATCCGCCGCTGCAAGCCGATGGCATGGTCGAGGTGCCGCGCTGGCGCCACGCCCTCATCAACATCGCGCATCCGCTGCTCAAGCAAGGTTTGGTGATCTTGGATACGCCCGGCCTGAACGCCATTGGTGCCGAGCCTGAGCTGACCGTGAGCCTGATTCCCCGAGCCGACGCGGTGGTATTTATTTTGGGCGCCGACACGGGCGTGACCAAGTCTGATTTGCAGATTTGGAAAGAGCATTTGATCAGCGACGACGAAAAGGGCGCTTCGCACTTGGTCGTGCTAAATAAGATTGATGCGATGTGGGACGCTTTGTCTACGCCTGCACAAATACAAAAAGCGATTGAGCGCCAGCGCGACTCGACAGCGAAGACGCTGGGCATACAAAACAGCCAAGTTATTCCCGTCTCCGCCCAAAAAGGCTTGGTGGCCAAAGTCAATAACGATGCGCAGCTGTTGCAAGCGAGCCAATTGCCGCTGCTCGAGCAAGCGCTGTCTAGCTCCATGCTGGGGCGCAGAAACGAAATTTTGCGCAAAAATGTGCTCGTGGGTCTGAACGATATGCGCCAAGAAGTCGCGCGCAGCTTGGCTGTGCGCGAGCGCGATGTGGCCGAGCAATTGCTGGAGCTGTCGAATTTGCGCGGCAAAAACAGCACCGTGATCAAGCACATGCGCGCGCGCGTGGGCAAAGAGCAAAGCGAGTTCAGCCAAAGCGGCGCGCGCATCCACGCGCTCAAATCGGTACACATGAAAATGCTGCGCGATTTGTTCGCGACCCTGAGCGCCACCCGCGTGAAAGACGAGCTCAATTTGCTGGGCGGCGTGTTGAAAGAGTCGGGCCTCAAGCTGGGCGCCAAAAAGTCTTATGGTGAGACTTTTGCGCGTTTGTCTGGCATCTTGACCGAAGCGAAAAAAATCAACGACGAGTTGCACAATTTGCTCGCGACCAGCTTCAAACAAATGAATGCCGAGTTTGGCTTTACCTTGCAATTGCAAGCGCCGCCTGAGCTCGAGCGCTACGCCCACGATTTGCAATTGGTCGAGCGCAACCATCTGCGTTATTTGGGAGTGACGAATTTGCTGCGCTTGGCGCGCCCCGAGTTTGTCGATCGTTTGGTCAAAGCCTTGGCCACGCGTTTGCGCACTATTTATGACGCGGCGTTGTCGGATGTCGAGCGTTGGAACAAAGCGGCTGCGGCCCAACTTGACGCGCAAGTGCGCGAGCGCCGCCGCAGCTTCACGCGCCGGGTCGAAGCGATTGAGCGTATACAAGAAGCCGCTGGTTCACTCGAAGAGCGCATCCAAGAAATTGAAATGCAAACCATAGAAATAAAAGCGCTGAAAGCGCGCTTGGAGCAACTCACCAGTCCGCTCTTGGACAACCCCAGCCCGGCCGAGTTGGTCTTGCCTGAGAAAAGAATGCTGGTGAGCGATTAAGCCCGCCGCCAGACTTGCAAACAAGCGCTGTTTCAGCGCTTGTTTGCTTTTGGAATGCTGCCTTAGCTATTGATGGGCCATTTTCAGCATTGAAATAGGTGTTTTAAGCCTTCAAACCTGCCTGGGCAGCTATCGAATGCATAGTGTTTGGTGCGGGGTTTGTGCCTGTAATGTCAAGTTGATTGTGTGCACAAATGCCTAGCCACGGCTGCCAATATTGGCCTTAAGTCTTTGATTTAACAATCTTTCCCGCTACAATCTAGGGCTTCGTGCAAGCGAAGGAAACCTTAGTGCCAGCAGCGCGTGCAATGCCGCTGTTGGTGTTTATTCATTAAAACCACGCCGGTGTTTGCCGGCAAACCGCAGCTTTTAGCGGGCACAAGTTGGTGCATGGTGCGCCAGCCGCTCATCCTGATGGCTGTTAGGAACCCTCATGTCTGAATCTTTTGCAGCCCTTTTTGAAGAATCCCTCAAACGCTCTGAAATGCGTACCGGCGAGGTCATCACCGCCGAAGTCGTTCGCGTTGACCATAACCATGTGGTCGTCAACGCAGGCTTGAAATCTGAAGCCTACATTCCAATCGAAGAATTTAAAAACGACCAAGGCGAAGTCGAAGTCAAAGAGGGCGATTTTGTATCAGTTGCCATCGCTAACATCGAAAACGGCTACGGCGACACGATCCTGAGCCGCGATACGGCCAAGCGTTTGGCTTCTTGGTTGTCTCTGGAAAAAGCCCTGGAGTCTGGCGAATTTGTGACTGGCACGACCAGTGGTAAAGTCAAAGGCGGCCTGACTGTTTTGGTCAATGGCATTCGCGCTTTCTTGCCGGGTTCACTCATCGAGAGCCGTCCGCTCAAAGATCTGTCAGCCTACGAAAACAAAACCATGGAATTCAAGGTTATCAAGCTCGACCGCAAGCGCAACAACGTTGTCTTGAGCCGTCGCGCCGTAACGGATGCGTCTATGGGTGAAGAGCGCGCTAAATTGATGGCGACGCTGAAAGAGGGCTCGGTTGTTCAGGGTGTGGTTAAAAACATCACTGAATACGGCGCGTTCGTTGATTTGGGCGGCATTGACGGCCTCTTGCACATCACCGACATGGCTTGGCGTCGTGTGCGTCACCCATCTGAGGTGGTACAACCTGGTCAAGAGATCAGCGCAAAAATCTTGAAATTTGATACCGAGAAAAACCGCGTATCACTCGGCTTGAAACAGCTGGGCGACGATCCGTGGAGCGGCGTTGCGCGCCGTTACCCGGTGAACACACGCATGTTCGGCAAAATCACCAACATCGCGGATTACGGCGCATTTGTTGAAATCGAACCGGGCATCGAAGGTTTGGTCCACGTGTCTGAAATGGACTGGACGAACAAAAACGTAGCGCCATCGAAAATCGTCACCATGGGCCAAGAAGTGGAAGTCATGGTTCTGGAAATCGACGAAGACAAACGCCGCATCAGCCTGGGCATGAAGCAATGCAAAGCCAATCCTTGGCAAGAATTTGCTGGCATGACCAAAAAAGGCGATCGCGTCAAAGGCCCAGTCAAATCCATCACTGACTTTGGCGTATTCGTCGGCTTGGCTTCAGGCATCGATGGTTTGGTGCATTTGTCTGACCTGTCTTGGAACGAGACGGGCGAAGTGGCTGTGCGCAACTACAAAAAAGGCCAAGAAGTTGAAGCCATCGTATTGGCTGTTGACATCGAGCGCGAACGCATCAGCTTGGGCGTGAAGCAACTCGACGCGGACGCTTTCACCACTTATACATCGATCAATGACAAAGGCTCTGTGGTTACAGGCAAAGTCAAAACAGTCGATGCCAAAGGCGCTGAAATCGATTTGGGCGAAGAGATCGTGGGCTACTTGCGTGCAGGCGACATCAGCCGTGACCGCGTAGAAGACGCTTCACAAGTCCTCAAAGTCGGCGACGAAGTCACTGCTGTTGTGAGCAATGTCGATCGCAAAACCCGTCAAATCCAGTTGTCAGTGAAAGCGAAAGACGCGGCTGACCAACAAGACGCGATGGCAGCGATCAAAGACAGCTCCGCGAAAGAAAACGCTGGTACCACTAGCTTGGGCGCTCTCTTGCGTGCCAAATTAGACAGTAACAACGCTTAAATTTAGCGCTTTTGTCTCTCTAGCGGGCTAGGCTCGCGTCCACATTTTGTGGGCGTGGCCTAGCCTCATTCTTTGATTTATTAACTTGCGTGAACCCTCTATGACTCGCTCTGATCTCGTGGATGCGCTGGTGCTGAAGTTTCCGCAACTCTCGCACAAAGACGCAGAAATCACTGTCAAAATTATTTTGGACGCGATGGGTGACTCGCTCGCCAAAGGCCACCGCATTGAGATTCGGGGTTTTGGTAGCTTTGCAGTGTCACGCCGTTCGCCGCGCTTAGGCCGCAACCCGCGTACGGGCGAAGCGGTGCCGATTCCTGAAAAACTCTCCCCGCATTTCAAGCCCGGCAAAGCCCTGCGCTTGGCGGTGGATGCGCACGGCAAATTAAGCCAAACGCTGCACACTATCTGAACGCAGATGCACAGCCAGACGCGCTCGTCGGCTGCTATGCGCTAGACTCTCTGCTGCTATGACGCATTTACTCAAACGCCTGTTGTGGTGGTTCAGCTGCACCGTTATTTTTTTTACGGTGTTTGCTTTCGCCTTGAACAACCGCGACATCGTTGTCGTGCATTGGTTTTTTGGCTACTACACGCGGATTCAATTGGTATTGCTGGTGCTGGCCGTTTTTGCTGCGGGCTTGCTCGTTGGCGCCTTGGCCATGCTGCCGCACTGGTGGCGTTTGCGCAGTGCAGCGCCCCTAGCTTTGCCGCCACCGGCTGCCAAAGCGCGCACACCCAAAACACCAAAGACCGCGGTCACGCCATCGCCCTCAGAAGAAGACCCTATTGATGCAGTTTGACCTGATTTGGCTTTTGTTTG
>CAZUUN010000111.1:0-5288 GCA_964622735.1 uncultured Burkholderiaceae bacterium
TGCGTAAGTAGGATGAGGTTTCTACCTCATCAATAGACATAATCGGAGTATCGACTAATTGTCCGGCTTGGAAGGCTAAATGCGGTACACGATAAGTTGGATCAGTCGTCATAGTACGCACTACATCGATAATATCCGCCACTACCGCCGACGCCGTTGGCTCAGACCCAGCACCCGCACCATAGAATAAGGTAGGCCCTACCGCATCGCCTTTGACTAGCACAGCATTCATGACGCCATCGACATTCGCAATTAAACGCCCCCGTCGCCTTGGTCGATGAACGCTACACCAGCGTCGAGGCCGCGCAGATGCAAGCCCCCGACCTTGACAGCATGGCCGCTTGCCTGATTCTTGAGCGATACTTTGAGCAATTACACGAGCACGAAAAACGCAGTACATGAACACCAGCACCGCACCCGACGCCGAAAAACTCTACGCCCAACTGCGCAGCGCAGTGGCCACCGCCCTCACGCCGCAAACTTGTTTGCTCGGCATCCATTCGGGTGGCGCTTGGATCGCGCAGCGCCTAGAGCAAGACTTGCAACTCGCCGGCCGCGTGGGCAGCATCAGCTCCTCCATGTACCGCGATGACTATGCCAAACGCGGCTTGGCCGAGAGCAAACCAACCGCCATTCCTTTTGGCATAGACGGCGCCCACATCATCATCGTGGACGATGTGCTGCACACGGGTCGCACCATCCGCGCGGTGTTGAACGAGTTGTTTGACCATGGCCGCCCCAGCAAAGTTGAGCTGATGGTCTTGGTCGATCGGGGTGAGCGACAGCTGCCATTTGCTAGCAATTTCGCAGCTGCCCAGGCAGCATTTGCGCCCAATATCGCCCTACATTTGTCTAAAAATGCAAATGGCAACTTGCAATTCACGCTGCAGGAAAAAGGCTAAACCATGCTGTCTAAGCGCAACCCCCAACTGAATAAAAACGGCGAGCTCATCCATCTGCTCTCGACTGAAGGGCTGTCCAAAAATATCTTGACGCACATTTTGGATACGGCCGAGCGCTTTGTCTCAGTGAATGACCGCGAAGTGAAAAAAGTGCCGCTGCTGCGCGGCAAGTCGGTCTTCAATTTGTTTTTTGAAAATTCGACCCGCACCCGCACCACTTTTGAGATTGCCGCCAAACGCCTATCCGCCGATGTGCTCAATCTCGACATTGGGCGCTCTAGCGCGTCTAAGGGCGAATCGCTGCTCGACACCATTGCCAACTTGAGCGCCATGGCAGCCGATGTCTTTGTCGTGCGCCACGCCGAGAGCGGCGCGCCCTACCTCATCGCCCAACATGTGGCGCCCCATGTGCATGTCGTCAATGCGGGCGATGGTCGCCACGCGCACCCGACCCAGGGCTTGCTCGACATGTACACGATTCGCCACTACAAAGGCGATTTTGCCAACCTGACGGTGGCCATCGTGGGCGACATTTTGCACAGCCGCGTCGCGCGCTCCGACATCCATGCGCTGACCACCCTAGGCTGCGCCGAGGTGCGTGTGGTCGGCCCCAAAACCCTGGTGCCCGACGAGCTAGAAAACATGGGTGTGCGCGTGTTTCACAACCTGAAAGAAGGCTTGCAAGGCGTCGATGTCGTCATCATGCTGCGCCTGCAAAACGAGCGCATGAATGGCGCACTCTTGCCTTCAGCCGCCGAGTACTACAACACCTTTGGCCTGACGGCTGAGCGTTTGGCTTTGGCCAAACCCGATGCCATCGTCATGCACCCGGGGCCGATTAACCGCGGGGTCGAGATCGCCTCCAGCGTGGTCGATGGCCCGCAAGCGGTGATCTTGCCGCAGGTCACCTTTGGCATTGCAGTGCGCATGGCCGTGATGTCTATCGTCGCCGGAAACGAAGCATGAAGCCGCGCACCAACACCCCCCACGCTTTGAAGGTTTGCCCATGAACGCCCCAGCACCCGGCCGCATCCTCATCCGCGGCGGCACGCTCCTTGATCCCGCCACCTTGACAGAGAAGGTGGGCGACTTGGCCATCGCCGAAGGCCAAATTGTGGGCTTCGCGCAAACGCCCACAGGCTTTCAGGCTGATCACACCATAGACGCCAGCGGCTGCTGCGTTCTGCCAGGCTTGGTCGATTTGCGCGCCCGTGTCGGTATGCCGGCTTTTTATGGCAGCGGCGCGCTCGAACACGAGTTGAGCCTAGCCGCGCGCTACGGCATCACGCGCTTGGTGTGCCCGCCAGATACCAGCCCAGCGCTAGACGAGCCCGGTTTGGTGCACATGTTGCTGCATGCCGCGCAAATCCACGGCCAAGCGCAGTTGCATGCTTTGGGCGCACTCACGCGCCGCCTAGAAGGCACTGAATTGGCGAGTTTGCACACCTTGGCCCGCGCGGGCTGCATCGGCTTTTCGCAAGGCGATGCGCCGATTGCCAATAGCCAAATGCTGCACCGCGCGATGCAATACGCGGCGACGCACCAGCAGACCCTGTGGTTGCGCCCGCTCGACGCCCATTTGGGCAAAGGCGTGGCCGCCAGCGGGCCGCTGTGCACGCGCATGGGGCTGGAAGGCGTACCCGTCGCGGCCGAAACCATCGCGCTCTACACCATCTTTGAACTCGTGCGCGCCACGGGGGTGCGCGTGCATTTGCAAGGCTTGTCGAGCGCGGCCAGCATAGACCTGATGCGCTGGGCCAAAAAAGAAGGCTTGCCCGTCAGCTGTGACATCAGCATCAACTCTTTGCATCTGACCGATACCGATATCGGCTTTTTTGACAGCCGCGCCAGCTTGAGCCCGCCCCTGCGCCAACAGCGCGACCGCGATGCGCTGCAAAAAGCGCTGGCCGATGGCACCGTCGATGCGCTCGTGTCTGACCACAGCCGCGTGAGCAAAGACGGCAAGGCCTTGCCCTTCACCAGCGCCCATGTGGGTGCGCGTGGGCTAGAGCTGCTGCTCAGCTTGGCGCTGCATTGGCAACAACAACACAAGCTGCCGCTGGCGCAAGCGCTGCAGTGCGTGACCAGCAAGCCCGCTGCCATCTTGGGCCAGCACAGCGCCAGTTTGCAAGTCGGGCAACCCGCCGATGTCTGCGTGGTCAATCTGCAGGCCGACAATGCGATTAACACCGACGAAGCCTTTATGCCGCTCAGCCCCTTTGCCGCCAACTCCAGCGGCTACGCGCTTCAGGGCCAAGTGCTGGCGACGCTGGTGGCTGGCCAAATCTGCTACGCTGCCCACAGTTAAACCTTAGAGCCCCCGCTTTTTACTGACTGATTATGAAAACTCTGCACGTTATCGGCTTTCAAGATGTTGAGCGTCACGCCATCAACAGCATGGTGCGCCTGTCGGTCGGGCGCAAGCCCAGCTACACCATCTGGAGTGCGGGCATGCCCACGCCCGATGTGGTCTTGATCGATGCCATCCACCGCGATGCTTATCAGGCCTGGATGACGGAACCACACCAAGAAAAAATCATTTGGGTCGGTGACTCGGCACCGAAAAATGTGCATTTTCATGTCAAGCGTCCAATCGAGTGGATGGCCGTTTTAGAATTGATGGACAAGGTCGTGACCCACACCGCCCAAACCCAACCTATGGTGGACAGCCAGGCGCCCGTCGACTCCAACCTGCCCTTTAACCTGTCTGACTTCAGCGTCTCAGGCACAGGCGACAGCGAGCAAACCGCGCCTATCCTCTACATCCACGGCGACAACACCGTCGGCAAAGCGCCCGATAAACGCAAGCGCGTCTTGATTGTGGACAGCAATGCCACCTTCCGCCTTTACCTCAAAGCGATTTTGTCGGTCGGCGGGGAAATGGTGGTGGACGAATCAGGCGACGGCAGCGAAGCGCTGAACCTGGCGCAAAACATTGCCTACGACAGCGTGTTGATCGACCACCAGCTCATCGGCTTGAGCGCTATCAGCTTGTGCCAATCCCTCTCTAGCAATGCCATGAATTTGCGCCCGGGCGACACCCGCATCAGCCGCCCCAATATTTATTTGATGGCGCAGAGCACAGGCATTTTGAAAAACCTGCAAGCCAAGCGCGCAGGTGCTGACGGTGTATTGATACGCCCACGCAACCAAGCGCAGCTGGATGCGTTGTTTCAAGCCGTCAATCGCTACGCGCAGGCTTGAGCGACTTCCCTCTTAGCGGGCAGAGGCGCTAACCGCGCTGGCCACGCTCGCTGGGACTTCGGGCATATCGGCTGCATCCTCGGCCTCTTCGTGCCAACCCACGCCCAACTCGACTTCATCAGCCTTGTCACTCGCGTCAAACAAGCTGCTGTTTGCGACTGGGGCGCTGTCTTCACCTGTCGCTTGGGAGTGTTCATAACGCTGCAAGCTCCCGCCCAAAACCATGCCCGAAACCAGCGCCACCACGGCAGCCAGCACAGTCAGACCCCACAGATTAAAGGAACGGAGATGAGGCATATAACAATCACTTCGATAAACGCTTGGCGTCAATCATAGCGGCAAATAATGCACCGACAAGGCGGGTGTCGCGTTTGACAGGGGCTGGGGCTGCGAGTGTTTCATGCATAATCAAAAAGTAGTTTTCTAAGCCCCCACATACACCATGCGCGTCGAACAAAAAATCAGTGATCTCGGCATCACCCTCCCAGCAGCAGCCACTCCAGCGGCGGTTTATGTGCCTTTCGTGCAAAGCGGCAATTTGCTCTTTGTCAGCGGCCATATCGCCAAGCGCGGCGCTGAAGTTTGGAGCGGGCAATTGGGGCGCGATTTGCAAACTGCTGACGGTAAAGCGGCGGCGCGTTTGATCGCCATCGACTTGATGGGCACCCTCAAAGCCGCGCTGGGCGATTTGGACCGCGTCGAGCGCATCGTCAAAGTCATGGGCTTGGTCAATTCCACGCCCGACTTTACCGAGCAACATTTGGTCATCAATGGCTGCTCTGAACTGCTGGGCGAAGTCTTTGGCGCCGCTGGCGTCCACGCCCGCAGCGCTTTTGGCGTGGCACAAATTCCCCTGGGCGCTTGCGTCGAGATTGAATTGATCGTGCAGGTGGCCGCTTAAAGCGCCCGCAGCTCGCTCACCCCACCCTTCGTCCCTCGCGCATCCGCACGCACAGCCCTTTTTATTGACTTGAGCCATGAGCATCATCACCCGCTGCCCCGAGTGCAGAGCCAGCTTTAAGGTCGTCCCCGACCAGCTCAAAATCAGCGATGGCTGGGCCCGCTGCGGCAAATGCCATGTGGTGTTTGACGCCCTCGCACACCAGCAACCCGAGCCTAGCGTGCGGCGCGCACCAGCACCAGCACCAGCACCAGCACCAGCACCAGCACCAGCACCAGCAC
>CAZUUN010000112.1:0-5271 GCA_964622735.1 uncultured Burkholderiaceae bacterium
ACCAAGCGCTCAGTGCCTTCACGCGAGACCGGCTTGATACCGATGCCTGAAGTGTTGGGGAAGCGAATTTTCTTCACACCAAACTCGTCTTGCAAAATTTTGATGAGTTTTTTCGCGTTGTCGCTTTCCGCTTCAAACTCGATGCCCGCGTAGATGTCTTCGCTGTTTTCGCGGAAGATGACCATGTCGACTTTTTCAGGCGCTTTCACAGGTGAAGGCACGCCTTTAAAGTACTGCACCGGGCGCAGGCAAACGTACAAATCCAGCTCTTGGCGCAAAGCCACATTAAGTGAACGAATGCCGCCGCCCACAGGCGTCGTCAATGGGCCTTTGACTGAAACGACATAGTCGCGCAGCACTTCCATGGTTTCGGCGGGCAGCCAAACATCAGAGCCATAGACTTTGGTTGATTTCTCGCCGGCATAGACTTCCATCCAATGAATTTTTTTCTTGCCGCCGTAAGCCTTGGCCACAGCTGCATCCACTACTTTGATCATCACTGGCGTGATGTCAAAACCCGTGCCATCGCCTTCGATGAAGGGAATGATGGGCTCGTCCGGCACATTCAGTGAAAAATCCTTATTAACCGTGATTTTGCTGCCGCTGGTGGGCACTTTGATATGTTGGTAGCTCATGAATTTCTCCTGATACGCTGCGGATTGATACGAAGGCCCAGGCACGCACACGCACTCTAGGCAAAACACCCGCCATTTTACTGTTTAATTTTTTCATCGCGATTGCCTAGCAGCTCTGGGCTACTCTGTTTGCACGACTGCACCCGCCAAGCGCAGACTAAAATCATTCTCACAGTGCGCACCAGCGTCTAGCGCAGTCAAAAACTCGTTTTTAAGAGCGTTTTAGCCTATTTAAGCCGTCAAACCTGCCTGAGCAGCTATTTATTTTATAGTATTGAAGAGCCTCTCCATGACCCAAACCATGACCCTCACTGATGAACAAATCATGATCCGCGATGCGGCTGCCGACTTTTTGGCCGCGCAATGCGACTCGGCCACTTTGCGCAAAACCGTGGATGCGGCGTTTGCAGGCGAAGGCGATGGCGTCGATGCACAACTTTGGCGAGCCTTGGGGCAAGAGCTGGGCTATTGCGGCTTGAGCCTGCCGGAAGCGGCGGGCGGCTTGCATCTGGGCATGACCGAATTGGTCTTGGTGATGGAGCAATTGGGCAAGCGCCTCGCGCCCGTGCCCTTCTTCCAGTCCAGCGTCTTGGCCGCTGGTGTTTTGCAATACGCGGTCGAATTGCCGCAAGCGCAAAGCGCCCTCGAAAAACTCGCCGACGGCAGCCAAGTCGCCAGTCTTCTTTGGCCTTCGGCTTTAGGCGTGGCCGATGCGGCGCAATGCACCATCACCGCCAAAGCCGATGGCGCGCATTATGTGTTGAGCGGCGCCATCAAGCTCGCCTTCAGCGGCAAAGACAGCGACTTTTTCGTGGTGCCCGCGCGCTTGGCTGACAGTCATGAACTCGCCATTTTTATCTTGCCGCAAGGCGTGGCTGGCTTGCAGATCAAGCCCGTGCAAACCTGGGACACCACCCGTGTGCTGGCCGATGTCAAGCTCGACCATGTCAGCGCCACTGCCAGCATGCGCGTGGCCAAGGGTGCGGCGGCGCAAGCGGGCATGCAAGAAGCCTTGGCCCGCGCCAACCTCGGTTTAGCGGCTGAGGCCCTGGGCGGCGCGCAGCAAGTGCTCGACTTGACCCTGGCCTACACCGCCGAGCGCGTGCAGTTTGGCCGCACCATCGCCAGCTACCAAGCCATCAAACACCGCGCCGCGCTGATGATGGTGAAGATTGAATCCTTGCGCTCCGCCCTGATGGGCGCGGCCCACAGCTGGGATACCGCCACTAGCGCGGCCGCGCTGCAAGCGGCGGCCTGCGACACCGCCGCAGCGCGCATGATGGCTGAAGACGCTTACTTTTACTGCGCCCAAGACAGCATTCAATTGCACGGCGGCGTGGGCTTTACTTGGGAATACGACCCACACCTCTATTACAAACGCGCCCAAGCGGCGCGCACTTGGCTGGGCGGCGTCGACGCGGCGACCGACACCATTTTGCAAGGCATGTTGGCGGCGCCAGCTGCGCAAGCCGCAGCCGATGAACACCCGCTGCGCAAAGAAGTCGCTGACTGGATGCGCGCCAACTTGACGGGCAAATTTGCCGTGCTGAAAGAGCGCGGCGGCCCAGGCGACGACGAAGCCTACCCCGAACTGCGCAAAGAGTGGGAACAGCACATGGCGAAAAGCGGCTGGACCTGCGTCGGCTGGCCCAAAGAGCACGGTGGCCGCGGCATGAGCGTGTGGGAGCAAGTGATTTTTCAAGAAGAATACGCCCGCGCGGGCGGCCCGGGTCGCATGGGTCACATTGGCGAGGGTTTGCTCGGCCTCACCGTTTTGGCGCTGGGCACGCAAGACCAAAAAGACCGATTTTTACCCGGCATCCAGCAAGGCACCGAATTTTGGTGCCAAGGTTACTCTGAACCTAGCGCGGGCTCAGACTTGGCCAATGTGCGCACCCGCGCCGTGCAAAACGCCGACGGCGACTGGCTCATCACTGGCCAAAAAGTGTGGACGAGCTGGGCGCTGGAGTCAGACTGGATTTTTGTTATCGCCCGCACCGAAGAAGGCTCGCAAGGCAATAAGGGCTTGAGTTTTTTCCTCATGCCACTCAAGCAAGCGGGCGTAGAGATTCGCCCCATCAAACAAATCACTGGCGGTGCCGAATTCAATGAAGTCTTTTTTGATCAGGCTTTGGCGAAGAAAGAAAACATCATCGGCGCAGTCGGCGATGGCTGGAAAGTGGCGATGGCCTTGCTCGGTTTTGAGCGCGGCATTTCAACCTTGGGCCAACAAATGCAATTCATCCGCGAATTGCAATGGGTGCTGGAGATTGCGCAAAGCCGCGGCTTGCTCAGCGGCGCGCAGGCCGATGTTCGCATCCGCGAGCGCGTAGCACGGGCTTGGGCAGGTTTGCGCGTGATGTACGCCTCGGCCCTGCGCATGTTGGGCGACACCAGCGGCAATTTGAGCCGCGAAGCCTTGGCTTACAAATACTACTGGAGCAACTGGCACCGCGATTTGGGCGAGCTGGCCATGGCCGTTTTGGGCCAAGACGCGAATGTGCGCGACGGCGAAGAAAACAGCCGCGCCACGCGCTTGCAAAACATCGCTTTGTTCGCGCGCTCAGACACGATTTACGCGGGTACGAACGAGATTCAGCTCAACATCATCAGCGAACGCGGCCTGAATATGCCACGCGAGCCGCGCGGTCGCTAAGCCGCTGATTGGCGGATGCATTAGCGATGCCGCAAGCGGCGCTGGACTGGGGGCAAATCGAGCGTGACTGCGCAGTTACTCGCGGCGTTTACGCTTTGGACGGCAGACCCTTGGGTCTGCGCATCGAGGTGCCGCTGCATTTGCAGCAGCAAGCGCCCTACAACAGCAATGCCTATGTTTTTTTGCAGGGTCTGCGCGCGCAGATTCGGCAACATGGCGTACTGGTGCTGCCCGACTTGCCCTTGAACCCTTGCAACTACACGCTGGCGCAGCGCAGCCCGCACGAGCACGGCTATAGCCGCAACCCTTATCTGACCGACTTGTGCCAAGCGCCGCACCAAGACACACCGCCCTACCCGACTGCGTTTTGGCTCAGCGCGGCGCGACGCTGGTCTGCCACTTGGATCATGCGCGCTGCTGGCGCACAGCGCTATTACGCTTATGCACAAGCGCATCCACAGCTGAATACGCTACAAATCCATCGCGTTTTAGTGCCGCTCAGTTTGGCGCAAGGTTGGGGTTTGCTTTTGAACCAAATGCCAGGCTTGCTGTTGATCGATAACAGCAATGCCAGTGGGCTGTATCACGCGCGCACTTGCAACTTTGCCGCGCTTGATGCACTGCCACCGCAGCAAGCGCAAGCCGCGCACAGCGACAACCCCATGTATGCGTTTAATGAAGTGGGTTTGCAGCATTACATCGACCAACTCGATGAACGCCGAGGCCCTGCGCACCGCGATGCGGCAGAGCGGGAGCGCACACTCGTCTTTATGCAGGCCGAGCAATTGCGCGATTGAAGCTGCAGGCGAATAGACGCGTCCATGAACGCCAGAACTTAACGCGCCAAATTCCGCAGTGCCAGTTTGATGCCTTCGCTCACGCCGATATCTGGCGGCAAGCCTTTGAGTGTGACGGCGGCCTCTTTCTCCGAGTAACCCAGCGCCAGCAGCGCTTGCACAATGTCGTTTTGCATGGCGTTGCCCGCTGGCAGGCTGCTGCCGCCCAAATCGGGGCCCATTTTGCCTTTGAGTTCGAGCAGCAAACGCTCGGCTGTTTTTTTGCCGATGCCCGGCACCTTCACCAAGCGCGCAGACTCTTGCGTGCTGATGGCAAAACTCAAGTCCGCCACCGACAAGCCGCTGAGTATCGACAAGGCCGTACGCGGGCCCACGCCCGAGATTTTGACCAGCAGTCGGAAAGCATCCCGCTCGCCCGCGGTTTCAAAACCATAAAGCGTGTGCGCATCTTCGCGCACGATGAGTTGCGTGAGCAAAGTCACCGTTTGCCCCAGTGCGGGCAGATTGTAAAAACTGCTCATGGGCACGAGCAGCTCATAGCCCACGCCCACGCAATCGATTAAGACTTGCGGGGGCGATTTATCGAGCAAAATTCCATGTATGCGACCTATCATGCCCGCGACTATAACGGCTTTTACAGGCGTAAAAAATCCCGCTGCCCGAATCGGGCGGCGGGATGTGAGTGCTACCTTGGAGTAATTATTAGAGTTATGCAGCTCTGGCGACTGGCGCTAAGCGATTAGAAAGTGTGGCGCATGCCGAAACCGATATTGCGATCGACGGCATTCGCCACATTTTTCTGCTTCGCTTGACCCGCGCCCACATACAGGGTGCTGCGCTTGCTCAGGGCGTAACGCGCTTCTACACCGTAAGCGTTCCACGCGTTGGGGTTGTTGTCCAACTTGCTGCGGCCTACTTGCGCGAGCACCGTCACAGCGCCCATAGGCACGGCGACGCCGACGTTGATGCTTTTCTCTTTGTCCGCGCTGCCTGTGCGTTTGCTCAAGTTGTAGCCCAGGTTCAATTTGGCCGCGCCAAAGTCATAAGAGCCCGCAATGGCGGTGTTATCGACCTTGGTCGGCGCAGTATTGGCCGCTTTCTTTTCATCGCTTTGGTAGGCCAGAGCCACCAGCAGCGGGCCTTGGGCATAACGCAGCGCCAATGAAGTATCGCGTTGCGCGCG
>CAZUUN010000113.1:0-5259 GCA_964622735.1 uncultured Burkholderiaceae bacterium
AAATCATCGCTCTGAATAACCGTTATTTGGGTATGGTGCGCCAGTGGCAACAAATTGAATACGCGGGTCGCTATAGCAGCAGCTATATGGATGCGCTGCCTGACTTCGTCAAGCTGGCTGAGGCTTATGGCCATGTCGGCATCCGCGTGGATCGCCCCGAAGATGTGATTCCTGCGTTGAAACGCGCACGCGAGTTGAAAGACCGCACCGTGTTCATCGATATCCGCACTGACCAAACGGAAAATGTATTCCCCATGGTGCAAGCGGGCAAAGGCATTACCGAAATGCTGCTTGAATTTGAAGACTTGTGAGCGAGGAGGGCATCATGAAACACATCATCTCCTTACTGATAGAAAACGAAGCGGGCTCTTTGTCACGCGTGGTCGGCTTGTTCTCAGCGCGCGGCTACAACATCGAGTCCCTCACCGTGGCAACCACGGAAGACGCCACGCTCTCGCGCATGACCATAGTCACTAGCGGCTCGGACGATGTCATCGAACAAATCACCAAACACTTGAACCGTTTGGTTGAAGTGGTGAAAGTCGTCGACTTGACCGAAGGCGCCTACATCGACCGCGAGTTGATGATGGTGAAAGTGCGCGCGGTGGGCAAAGAGCGCGAAGAAATGATGCGCATGACGCAGATTTTCCGTGGTCGCATTATCGATGTGACTGAGAAAAGCTACACCGTTGAAGTAACGGGCGACCAAGCGAAAAACGATGCCTTCTTGCAAGCCATCGATCGCAGCACGATTTTAGAGACTGTGCGCACGGGTTCTAGCGGCATAGGCCGTGGCGAGCGCATTTTGCGGGTATAAACGCAGGGGCGTTTTTTGTGCGCGGTGCATTTTGTGCCTGCGCGAAATAATCAGAATGAATGTTGAATTGATTTTTTGGAGAAAATAAATGAAAGTTTTTTACGATAAAGATTGCGACCTGAGCCTGATCAAAGGCAAAACAGTTGCCATCATTGGTTACGGTAGCCAAGGCCACGCGCACGCGCAAAACCTGAACGAATCGGGCGTTAAAGTCGTCGTCGGTTTGCGCAAAGACGGCGCTAGTTGGGACAAAGTCGGCAAAGCCGGCTTGACGGTGATGGAAGTGGACGCTGCGGTCAAAGCGGCTGACCTCGTCATGATGCTCTTGCCTGACGAATTGATCGCACAAGTCTACAAAAACAATGTAGCGCCCCACATCAAACAAGGCGCGACGCTGGCTTTTGCCCACGGCTTCAATGTGCATTACAACCAAGTCGTGCCACGCGCTGACCTGGATGTCATCATGGTTGCGCCTAAAGGCCCAGGCCACACGGTGCGGTCTGAATACCTCAAAGGTGGCGGCGTTCCTACTTTGATCGCGGTGCACCAAGACAAGAGCGGCAAAGCACGCGACTTGGCTCTGAGCTACGCCATGGCCAACGGTGGTGGCAAAGGCGGCATCATCGAAACCAACTTTAAAGAAGAAACCGAAACTGACTTGTTCGGCGAGCAAGCTGTGTTGTGCGGCGGCGCGGTTGAACTCGTGAAAATGGGTTTCGAGACTTTGACTGAAGCCGGCTACGCGCCTGAAATGGCTTACTTTGAGTGCTTGCACGAACTCAAATTGATCGTCGATTTGATGTACGAAGGTGGCATTGCCAACATGAACTACTCGATCTCGAACAACGCCGAGTACGGCGAGTATGTGACAGGTACAGAAGTGATCAACGAAGAGTCACGCAAAGCCATGCGTGCTGCGCTCAAACGCATCCAAAACGGCGAATACGCGAAGATGTTCATCCAAGAAGGTAACCTCAACTACCCAAGCATGACTGCGCGTCGTCGCAATAATGCCGATCACCAAATCGAAAAAGTGGGTGCGCAACTGCGCAGCATGATGCCTTGGATCAGCAAAAACAAGCTGGTTGACCAAACCCGCAACTGATCGATTGTCGATGAGCGCCTGCGGCCATTTTGGCCAATGGCACAAAAAAGCCAGTTACGCGTAACTGGCTTTTTTATTGGCATTTTAAAGTGCCGCGCTGCGCGTTTTATTCTTCAGTCGCGCCTTCGTCTTCTTCGCCTGCTTGGCCCAAGGCGGCAGCTAGGAAGTTCAAGAGTTTGCGCGCCATTTTTTTTGCAGCTTGGTGCTCGGCATAGGCTTTATCAGGCTGGGGCGGCTGCAGGTTTTGCAGCGCCGTGGCCGAGGCTTGCAGCTTTTTGGTTTGGCGTATCAGCGTGCGCAGCTGTTGGCTGTCGGCTTGCGGGTGCTGCTCGATAAATGCTTGCAGGGCCGCGTCGTCGGCCAAGAGTTGTTCGCGCCAAATGTCGTGCGCGCTTGGCTCTTTGGCTTCGGGCATGCGCTGTGTAACTTCGTCTTGCGCCAGCGCGTGTTGCAGCGCTTCGGTATCGACATTGCGCAAGAGTTTGCCGATGTACTGCATCTGGCGGCGTTTGCCCTCAAAGTCGGTGATGCGTTGGGCCAGAAGCAAAGCGTCAATCAGGGTCTCAGGCAAGCCCAAGCCAGCTAATTTTTTGGCAGAAAAGGCGAGCAGAATGACGCCGAAATCTTGCTTGGCGCTTTGCGCCGCTTTGGCGCGGGTTTTGCTGCCTATGACTTCGTTTTTCAGTTCAATATCCATTTCGCTGCCTTCGGCGACGAATTGGCCTTTGACATAGTAGCCGCGCTTAAGGCCTTTTTTGATGGTTGTCATCGATTGTTTACTATAAATAAAGTAGCTGCTCAGGCAGGTTTGACGGCTTAAATCAGTGTTTTTATGCTGAAAAATGCAAGAATGAGGTGTTTTTAGGCGAATTGCTTAAGGAAGCGCACATCGTTATCAAAGAACAGGCGCAAATCGTTCACACCATAACGCAGCATGGCCAAGCGGTCTATGCCTGAGCCAAAGGCAAAGCCCAAATAGTGTTCAGGGTCTAGGCCCATATTGCGGATGACTTGCGGGTGGACTTGACCCGCGCCCGAGACTTCAAGCCATTTGCCCGCCAGTGGGCCGCTGCCGAATTGGATGTCGATCTCGGCGCTGGGTTCAGTGAAGGGGAAGTAGCTGGGGCGAAAGCGCAGTACCAAGTCATCGGTTTCGAAAAAGGTTTTGCAAAAGTCGAGGTAGACGGCTTTCAAGTCTTTGAAGCTGACATTGGCGCCCAGCCAAAGCCCTTCGACTTGGTGGAACATGGGCGAGTGCGTCGCGTCCGAATCCACGCGGTAAGTGCGGCCAGGCGCAATGACGCGGATCTCGCCGACTTCGCCGCTTTTGAGCAAAGGCAGTTGCTGCTCGGCAAAGGCTTTGGCATAGCGAATTTGCATCGGGCTGGTGTGCGTGCGCAGGCAATAGGGCTGGCCGCCTTCGTCTTGCATATCGACATAAAAAGTGTCTTGCATGGAGCGCGCCGGGTGATTGGGTGGGTTGTTGAGCGCGGTGAAGTTGAACCAGTCGTTCTCGATCTCAGGGCCATCGGCGACATCAAAGCCCATGCTGGCAAAAATCGCTTCGATGCGCTCCCAAGCCAAACTGATGGGGTGCAGACTGCCAGTGGCGCGGCTGCGGCCGGGCAGGGTGACATCGAGCACTTGCGCTTTCAGGCGTTCGTTCAGCGCGGCATCGGCCAGCGCTTGGCGGCGCTCATTCAACGCGGCTTCAACGGCTTGTTTGGTTTTGTTGATCTCGGCGCCGCGCGTTTTTTTCTCTTCGATACTGAGCGCGCCCATGCCTTTCATCAACTCGGTCAGGCTGCCTGTTTTGCCCAAAAAGAGCGCCTTGGCATTTTCTAAATCGGCAGGGGTGTGCGCAGCGGCAAAGGCGGCTTGGGCTTGTAACAAGACGGAATCGAGATCGGACATGGAAGTAAGAACAGCTAAGAAGAGTGTGAAAGGGGATGTGTGGGATTTAAGCAGCCAAGAGCTTTTCGATATCGGTTTTCAGCTTGGCGGGCTCGGTTTGCGGGGCGTAGCGGTCAAAAACTTGGCCGTCTTTGTCGATGAGGAATTTGCTGAAGTTCCATTTGATGGCGTCGATACCGAGCAAGCCTGATTTTTCTTGCTTGAGCCAAACATAAAGCGGGTGCGCGTTTGCGCCTTGCACATCGATTTTCGCCATCATCGGGAAGGTGACACCGTAGTTCATCTGGCAAAAGCTGGCGATCTCGTCATTGCTTTTGGGGTCTTGACCCGCGAATTGGTTGCACGGAAAGCCCAAGACCACCAAACCGCGCGCGCCGTATTCTTGGTGCAAGGCTTCAAGCCCTGCAAACTGCGGCGTAAAACCGCAAGCGCTGGCGGTGTTGACGATGAGCATGGGGCGACCTTTGTACTGCGCCAGCGCCACTTCTTGGCCGTGGATATCGAGGGCTGAAAAATCATAAATGCTGCTCATCATCGTCTCCGGGAGTGGCGGGTTTTACAGGGCGGCTTCAATGTCTGGCACCAAGGCCGCAGGCTCTTCAGCCGAGCCGTAGCGCTTGACGACTTGGCCGTTGCGGTTGATCAAGAATTTGGTGAAGTTCCATTTTATGCTCTCGGTCCCTAGCAAACCGGCTTTTTGTGTCTGTAGCCATTTGTACAAAGGGTGGGCGCGATCGCCATTGACATCGATTTTGCTCATCAACAAAAAGCTCACGCCGTAGTGGGACTGGGCAAACTCGTCAATCTCGGCGTTCGATTTGGGATCTTGTTGCAAAAACTGGTTGCAAGGGAAGCCGATGACCACCAGCCCCTGGGCTTGGTATTTTTTGTGCAGCTGCTCTAAGCCGGTGAGCTGCGGCGTAAAGCCGCATTGGCTGGCCGTGTTGACGATGAGCAGCACACGGTCTTTGAACTGCGCAAAATCGACCTCTTTGCCGTTGATGTCGAGCGCTTTGAAGCCATAGATGTTGTTGGCCGTTGTGTTGTTTGTCACTGGTGCTGTAGCTAGCGCTTTGGCTGGCCCTGCCTGCGCGCTCGCCCAAGGTGCGGCGCATATCAATGCAATCACCAGCGCGGCCGCGTTGATGCATTTTGCGACGCGGGCTGTGGGCAGCCGAGAGTGAATGACATCTTGCATATAACCGCCTTGAGCGAAAGAGCGAAAAAAAAGTGCAAAGCCCACCGATAGGCCGGATTCTGTGCACCAGCGTTGCCGCCGGTGTGGCCACCATTAATCTGGGCTGGGTGTTACCACGCCAGCTCGGTGCTACCTACCCGTCAACTGCCTGCGAGCCGCAGTTGCTGGGGTTGCCCCCGGCGTGTTGACCTACTTGGTATTGCTGCGCGTAGAGATTGCCCGTTT
>CAZUUN010000114.1:0-5209 GCA_964622735.1 uncultured Burkholderiaceae bacterium
GAGCTGAGTGCGGCTAAGTCCACGCTGCCCAGCGTGGCGGCGTCGCCGCCCCAAGTTCGCAGCACCGAGCAAATGCGGGCGTGCGCATACTGCACATAGTAGACCGGGTTGTCGTTGTTCTTTTGCACTGCCAAATCGACATCGAAGGTGTATTCGGTATCGGGTTTGCGGCTGAGCAAGAAGAAGCGCACGGCATCTTTGCTGGTCCACTCGATCAAGTCGCGCAAGGTGACATAGCTGCCCGCGCGTTTGCTGATTTTGACTTCTTCGCCGCCGCGCACCACGCGCACCATGGTGTGCAGCACATAGTCGGGGTAACCGGGCGCCACGCCCTGATTGGCCGCTTGCAAACCCGCGCGCACGCGGGCAATGGTGCCGTGGTGGTCAGTGCCTTGAATATTGATGGCGCGGGTATAGCCGCGCTCCCATTTAGCCAAGTGGTAGGCCACATCGGGCACAAAATAGGTGTAGCTGCCGTCGCTCTTGCGCATCACGCGGTCTTTGTCGTCGCCGTAGTCGGTGCTGCGCAGCCACAACGCGCCATCTTGTTCATAAGTATGGCCGCCCGCGCCCATGAGTTTTACGGCTTGCTCGACGCGGCCGCTGGTGTAGAGGCTGGATTCGAGGTAGTAGTTGTCGAACTTGAGGTTAAAAGCCTGCAAGTCCAAATCTTGCTCGCGGCGCAAATAGGCTACGGCAAATTCGCGTATTGCGTTCAGGTCTTCAATGTCACCACTGGCGGTGAACACGCGGTCGTCAGCCTTGACGGTTTTCTTCGCTTTAAAGTCTTGGGCAATCTCGGCAATATAGTCGCCGTTGTAAGCGTTCTCAGGCCAGCCAGCATCACCTGGGTTAATGCCGCGGGCACGCGCTTGGGTCGAGATGGCGAGGGTGTGAATCTGCACACCCGCGTCGTTGTAATAGAACTCGCGCTGCACTTGCCAGCCTTGGCTGCTCCACAAATGGCAAATCGCATCGCCCAGTGCCGCTTGGCGGCCATGGCCCACATGCAAAGGACCAGTGGGGTTGGCCGAGACAAACTCGACCAGCATTTTTTGGCCGGTAGCCGCTTGCTGACCGTACTGGGCGCCTTGCGTTAAAACGGCAGTGACGGTTTTTTGTTTCGCTGCCAGCGTGAGTTTGAGGTTGATAAAACCAGGGCCAGCGATATCGATCGCCGCCACCCATTGCTGATAGGTCGGCAGCGCGAGCAAGGTGGTTTTAATCTGTTCGGCCAAAGCGCGTGGGTTTTGCTTCAACACCTTCGACAGCTGCATGGCTGCGGTGCAAGCGTAGTCGCCGTGCTCTGGCACTTTGGGGTTTTCAAAGCTGGCTTTTTCACCCGCACCCGCTTGCAGGTTCTCTAAGACTTGGGCGAGGCCCGCTAACAGTTCTTGTTTGACTTCTTGCATTTTTGAGAGTGTTTTTGGCACTTTAAGCCGTCAACGCTGCCTGAGCAGCTATTTATTTAGTAGTCTTAAATATAGGCTACAGAGATAATTTCGTAGTTCTTCACGCCACCGGGTGCTTGCACCGTGGCGGTGTCGCCTTCGCTTTTGCCGATCAGGGCGCGGGCGATGGGGCTGCTGATATTCACCAGACCGAGTTTGATGTCGGCCTCGTCCTCGCCGACGATTTGGTAGCTCACTTGCGTGCCGCTGTCTTCGTCTTCGAGTTTGACAGTTGCACCAAACACCACCATGCCGCCCGCGTCGAGCGCGCTCGGGTCTATGATTTGTGCGGCTGAGAGTTTGCCTTCGATGTCTTTGATGCGGCCTTCGATAAAGCCTTGTCGGTCTTTGGCGGCATCGTACTCGGCGTTCTCGCTCAAATCACCTTGCGCACGCGCCTCGGCAATGGCGTTCACAACGCCAGGGCGTTCAACGGTTTTGAGTTGATGCAGTTCGGCTTTGAGTTTCTCAGCGCCGCGTTTCGTGATGGGTATCGTGCTCATGGCTAATGGTGGAATTAGTCAGGGGTAAAAAGAAAGCCGCCTCAAAATAGGAGGCGGCCAGTGCTTGGGGCTTATGCGAATCGATTATGCCGCAAATCATGCGGCCACCACTCGCAGAGTAGCCTAGGGCTTAGTAGCGGTTGTTGTAACCACCACCGCCACCGCTACGCTCTTCGCGTGGGCGCGCCACGTTAACCGTCAAAGCGCGGCCTTCCATGGTTTTGCCGTTCAAGCCGTCGATCGCAGCTTGTGCTTGCGCGTCAGTGCTCATTTCGACAAAACCGAAACCTTTAGAGCGGCCTGTTTCGCGGTCCATCATGACTTTAGCAGATTGCACATCGCCAAAACCGGTAAAACTGTCTTGCAGTGATTCGCTGGTCACTGAAAAGGCCAAATTGCCTACATACAGTTTGTTGTTCATAAAAATCCATTCATAGAAAAAATGCAGTGCAGGAATTTGCCGCTGCAGGGGGGGAACACGGAGCTTATCGATAAGTGCGGCGCGGTGGGGCGCTTTGCCCTGAACGCTGCTCGATATGCCTGAAAGTAATACGACCTTTGCTCAAATCGTAAGGTGATAACTCGAGTGTGACTTTGTCGCCAGCCAAGATGCGGATGTGGTTTTTGCGCATTTTGCCGCCCGAGTAGGCGATCAAAGTGTGGCCGTTTTCCAGCACGACGCGGTAGCGTGAATCGGGCAAAACCTCTTCAACTTTGCCTTGCATTTCTAGTAAGTCTTCTTTAGCCATAATGCTTGCTCTCTTTTTGTGCGATGACGGCCACTTAAGCCAATTGATAATGGGCGACGAGCTGACGCCCTTCTTTGCTGGCATAAGCCCAAGCAGCCGCATGGCTGATGAACAAAGGCCGGAATCGGTACACGCGATCGTGGCTGCTAGAGCCGTGGCCGTTGCGTATAGAAACGGAAGCGTGAAAGTGGCCGCATTCGGCCAAACGAACCATAGGCGAGAGCTGTGCCCGCCCGATGGAAAAAGTAGTATTCAAAAAAATCTATCCTAAGAGTGAAACTGCACTCGCCAAGTGCTGCAGCTTTAAAAAAGGTGCTGGCGTGGACGATGTGCTTGCTAATGCTTGCCGTTGTTTTTGGTGTTTGAATGGGCATGCGCCACAAGGGCAGGCATGTGGCCGTGAGCGAGAGGCGCGAGACCTTGGGGTTCAGACATCGCCGCTGCTAAGGGTAAGCAACTCGGCAGCGAACTGTCGGATTATACGGCAAGGCGCTAAATTGTGCTTAAATTTTGTGTTTTTAGTGCTTTGCGCAAGCGCAGGTGCTCGGGGCAGTGTTGCGCGACGATGGCCCAAAAGCGCGGGCTGTGGTTCATTTCGCGCAAATGCGCCAGCTCGTGCACCACCACATAGTCCAATAATTCGGGTGCCAATTGAATCAAGCGCCAATGCAAGCGGATGCTGCCCGTGGCGCAGGCGCTGCCCCAGCGGGTTTTGGCATTGCTCAGGTGCAGCGCCGTCCAACGAACGCCCATCAAGGGCGCGTAGTGCGCCAGCCTTTGCTCAAATACTTGTAGCGCCTGTTGGCGCAAGCAAGTAATAGCAGCCTTCTCAATCTGTGCCGCGTCAGCGTCTAATGGAAGCGCCAGCGCTAAACGGGCTGGGCTTTGCGCCGTCGCCTCTTGCACTTGGTGTTGGTTTTTTGGCAAATGCGGCACGAGGGCAAGCGGCAGGGCAGCGCCTTGAAGTGCCACCAAACTGCCTGTTTGCCAGCTTTGGCGCGGCGCGGCCTCGTGCTTGCGCAGCAATTGCTGCTGCCAGTGTTGAATGACCCAATCGGCACGCGCTTGCAGCAAACTTTCAATCTCGCGCAGGCTGACCCAGCGCGGTGCGCGCACCTCTAGGCCCTCGGGTTTGATGACAAAGCCGACACTGCGGCGTTTGCAGCGGGTGAGCAAATAAGCGGTGGGCGTTTGCTGTAATTGCAGCTGGTGCGTGGCACGCGGGTGTTGCAGCCGTTTGGGTTGTGCTGCATCAGATGCGGCGCCATCGGGCGCAGCGACTAAAGGGGCAGGCAAGGGCGCAGGCAAGTCGGCGATTAAAGATTCGACTGATGGATGCGCAAGCGATTGCGGTGCGAACAAAGGTTTGAAAAAATCCAAAACCAATTGACCCACTTGTTCTGCGGTTGTGCGCGCCACAGCCTTACTCTTTTAAGAATATTTTGGCGACCGTGTCTTGGTGTTTTTGGCGCTCAGTCGCATCCGCGGCGTTGATGTAGTGGTAGGCACCGTGCAGCATTTTTTGCGTCAGGTTGCGACTCAGGGCTTGCAAGACATTCTCGACGGGCTCGCCTTTGAGCAACAAGCGCTGCGCCTTCATCAATTCGGTCGCGCGCCATTGTTCGGTTTGCGCGTTGATGCGTTGAATCAAATCAACTTGACCGCCCAAGCGCCCGCTCATCCAGAGCATAAAGTCTTGCACGCCTTGGTCCACGATCTGCTCGGCTTGGCTCACAGCCGCTTGCCGATTGGCTTGGCCGGTTTGCACCACATGGGCCAAATCGTCTACGGTGTAGAGGTAAACATCGCTCAGCCCTTTGACTTCAGGCTCAATATCACGCGGCACGGCCAAATCGACCATGAAGATGGGGCGATTGCGCCGTGTTTTCAGGGCGCTTTCTACCGCACCTAAGCCCAGAATGGGCAGAGTAGAAGCAGTGCAACTGATGATCGCGTCAAACTCGTGCAGCCGATGCGGAATATCAGCCAAGTGCATGGTTTGCGCACCAAAGCGCTGAGCCAAGGCTTCGCCGCGCTCTAGCGTGCGGTTGGCAATCACCATTTGCTGCGGCTGGCGCGTGGCAAAGTGCGTAATCGCCAATTCAATCATCTCACCGCTGCCGATGAAAAGAATTTTGATCTTGCTTAAATCTTCAAATAACTGCGCCGACAAACGCACGGCTGCGGCCGCCATGCTGATGCTGTGCGCGCCGATTTCGGTATCGCTGCGCACCTCTTTGGCCACGCTAAACGCGCGCTGAAAGAGCTGGTGCAAGACTGTGCCCATAGCGCCAGCATCTTCAGCCGCGCGCACCGCGCCTTTGAGCTGACCCAGAATTTGCGCTTCGCCCAGCACCATCGAATCCAGGCCCGCCGCCACGCGAAAAACATGGCGCGCGGCCTGATCAGCCATTTTGATATAGGCGTGGCTTTGCAACTCGGCGGTCGATACGCCGCCGCTGTGCGCCATCCAGTCCAGCCCTTGCGCGACTTCAATGCCTTCGCC
>CAZUUN010000115.1:0-5158 GCA_964622735.1 uncultured Burkholderiaceae bacterium
GGAAGTAGGTGAACTGCGTCACTTCCATGCCGTTGAGCCACACCTCCCAGCCCAGCCCCCAAGCGCCCAGCGTGGGGTTTTCCCAATCGTCTTCAACAAAGCGCACATCGTTTTTCTTCAAGTCAAAACCCAGCGCTTCGAGGCTGCCTAAATACAGCTCCAAAATATTCGCGGGTGCGGGTTTCAGCACCACTTGGTATTGGTAATAGTGCTGCAAGCGATTCGGGTTTTGGCCGTAGCGCCCGTCTTTGGGGCGGCGGCTGGGTTGCACATAGGCGGCTTTCCATGGCTCGGGGCCGATGGCGCGCAAAAAAGTCGCGGTGTGCGAAGTACCCGCGCCGACTTCCATGTCATAGGGTTGCAAGAGCGCGCAGCCTTGCTTGTCCCAGTATTGTTGCAAGGTGAGGATGATCTGTTGGAAAGTCAGCATGGCAGGGGGTCTTTGTTCTTGCTTATGATGGAGTGCTTATACCAGCCATTTTACCTGCCGCCCCATGCCCCAAGCCGAACAAAAAACATATCTCGCACCCGCATCACCCGTCTGGGGCACGGCGGCGCACGGCATCAACTATTGGCAGTGGGCGCCGCAGTCGGGACGCGCGCCGCGCGCCATCTTGTTTGCGGTGCATGGGCTGACGCGCCAGGGGCTAGACTTCAGCGCGCTGGCCGAGTATTTAACCGCGCAGCACGATGTGCTGGTGGTCGCGCCCGATGTGGCGGGCCGTGGGCAAAGCGCTTGGCTGACGAATCCCATGCACTACCACGCGGGGGTGTATGCCGGCGATCTGCTGGGTTTGATTGCGCAAGTGCAAGCCAAGCAAGCGGCTCGGCTGCCGCTGGCTTGGCTGGGCACCAGCATGGGCGGTTTGATTGCGTTTACCGCCAGCAGTTTGCAGGCCGACTTTTGCGACAAGCTGATCCTCAACGATGTCGGGCCGCGCTTAGAGTGGCAAGCCCTGACGCGCATAGGCGAGTATTTATCGCTGCGCATGCGCTTTGCCAGCCAAGACGAGGCGCTGGCGTATTTACAAAGCATCTCGCCCAGCTTTGGCTGGCATACGCCCGAGCAATGGCGCAACCTGAATCTGCCGCAAGTTCGCCATGTGCCGAGTGATGCAGAGCTGCCTTGGCATCTGCATTACGACCCAGCACTTGGGACTTTAATGAAAAGCTTAAGCCCTGAATTGGTGCAGCAGCAAGAGGCCATGCTGTGGGCGGCTTATGACAAGCTGTCTATGCCAACGCTGGTGCTGCGTGGTGCGCAGTCTGATTTGCTCAGTGCCGAAACCGCGCAAGAGATGCAGCAGCGCGGCCCGCGCGCGCAATGTGTTGAAGTGCCCGATTGCGGCCATGCACCGACTTTGATCCAGCTTAAACAAATGCAAGTGGTCGAGGGTTTTTTGTTCCCGCTACAGAGCGAAAAGGGGTAGACTGATCTGCAACAAAGATATATTTTCTTTGTCACTTAAGGAGTTCTGCCAATGTTTCCTGAATACCGCGATTTGATCACCAAGCTCAAAGGTCACGACCACCATTTCACCAAAATCTTTGACAAGCACAATACCTTGGATGAGTCCATTAAAAAGATGGAAGCCCGCGTCGTTTTGCCCGCGGTGGAAGACGAGATCGAAGCCTTAAAGCGCGAGAAACTCAAGCTCAAAGACGAGTTGTGGGCGATTTTGCGCAAAGCCGCAGCCGAAGACGGCAAGGCTTAAAGAGCAGCACCTGCCCCAAGCACCTAGGGTGCGGCAATAAAAAAGCGGCCAATTGGCCGCTTTTTTAATGTCTAAAAGTGCCGAAAAGGTAAATTTAAGATGGAAATTGGATTTTTAAGCCGTCAAACCTGCCTGAGTAGCTATCGAAAAAGTAGTGATAAGTGCAATTCTGTGCTTAAATTTTAGGCGGTTTGATGCCTATGCCGATTAAAAAAGTCTCGTGCGACTTGGGGCGGCTGGCTTTGGGCTTGATGGGTTTGACGACTTTGAAAGTCTCTTTAAAGCGCTTGACCAACTGGCTGTAGCCGCTGCCGTGAAAGAGCTTGACCACGAGCGCGCCATCGGTTTTGAGGTGCTGCATCGAAAAATCCAGCGCCAGCTCGATCAAATGCTCGATCCGCGCCGCGTCGGAGGATTCGATGCCCGAGAGATTGGGCGCCATGTCGCTGACGACCACATCCACTTTGCGGCCTGGGGCTTTTTGCTCCAAGAGCTCTTGCAGGGCCAGCATGGCTGGCGGCTCACGGAAGTCACCCAAAATAAAGTGCACATCCTCGATCGGCTCCATGGGCAAGATGTCGAGCGCGATGATGGTGCCGTTGAGCTGGCCGCTGGCCGCGCCACCGGCGGCAAATTTGCGCCGCAAATACTGGCTCCACGCGCCGGGCGTGCTGCCCAAATCGACCACCAAATCACCCGGCTTGATCAGGTGCAGGGTTTCGTCTATCTCTTTGAGTTTGTAAGCCGCACGCGCGCGGTAACCCTCGCGCTGTGCCATCTTCACATAGGGGTCATTCAAATGGTCGCTCAACCAGGCCTTATTGACCTTTTTCGATTTAATTTTCACAACAATCAATTCTCGCGCAGCAAGGTGGGGGTGCGGGGCTAGTGGCCCGCCACACAAGGGCAACTGCTGCAAAAAGTTGCCGCTTTGCCAAGGCTGCTGTGTGCCCATGGCCTATCCATATAGTTTCCTGACTGGACCAGTTTAATGGTCTAATTAGGCATGCCTGAAATTATCCTCTCAATTGCCGAGCGCAAAATCCTCCGCGCCGACGCGCATCACCTCTCTCCTGTCGTCATGATCGGCGGCGATGGCTTGACCCAAGCCGTGCTGAAAGAGGCCAATCATGCCCTAGATGCCCACGGTTTGATCAAAATTCGCGTCTTGGGCGACGACCGCAACGCGCGCGAGGCGCAATACCTCGAGTTGGCTGACAAATTGTCGGCTGCGCGCATTCAACACATCGGCAAGTTGCTGGTGCTCTGGCGCGCCATGCCCGCCAAAGTGAAATCGCAAGACGAAGACGAGGACCGCATGCGCGGGCCCAAAACCGTCAAGATTTTGAAGTACAGCAAACGCGGCGGTCAACGCCCCGAAGTGCGCAAAGTGCGCGTGCTGGGCAACGAGCGCTTAACCCCCACGGGTCGCTTGCTCAAAGCCAAACCGAAACAACGCTCAATCAAAAAACGCGCATCTGATTAAGTTGTCGCTTGTCTGCCGCGGCGCTTGATTTCCCTCACAGCGCCCGCATCTACTTCTCAGTGTTTCGCTTTTTTCCTCCCGCCGCGTGCGGGATTTCACTTTGGACGACCCTCTCATGGCGCTTGCAAACAATCCTCTGCTCGATTTTTCTGATCTGCCGCTGTTTGACCAGATTGAGCCTGATCACATTGCGCCCGCGCTCGATGTGCTCTTGGCGCAAGCCGATAGCGCGTTTGAAACCGTGGTCGCGCCTGACTTTCCCGCCACTTGGGCCGCTTTGTCGAGCACGCTCGACACCGCGCTGGAGCGCCTTGGGCGTGCGTGGGGCGCCGTTGGCCACCTCAATAGCGTGGCAGATACGCCTGAACTGCGTGCGGCTTACAACGAGGTTTTGCCACGCGTGACCGAGTTCTATACGCGCTTGGGTTCAGACGAGCGGCTCTATGCCAAATACAAAGCGATTGACCCAGCAAGCCTGAACCCGCAACAACGCAAAGCGCGCGAGAACGCCATGCGTGATTTTGTTTTGGGTGGTGCCGAGTTGGCCGAGGCTGAGAAAGCCCGCTTCGCGCAGATCCAAGAGCGCTTGGCCGAACTGACGCAAAAATTTAGCGAGAATGTGATGGACGCCACCGACCAGTGGCACCACTACACCACGCGTGCCGAGGCCGCTGGCGTGCCCGATGATGTGCTGCAAGCCGCCAGCCAATTGGCGCTGGCCGATGCCGAGCGCGATGGCGCGACGCTACAACCTGACAGCGTCAAATTCACGCTCAAAATTCCTAGCTATTTGCCGGTGATGCAGTTCGCAGACTCCAGCGCTTTGCGCGGGCATTTGTACCGTGGCTACACCACGCGCGCCTCAGACCAAGGCGTGAATCTGGCACAAGACAACAGCGCTGTCATGCGCGAGATTTTGGATTTGCGCCATGAGGAGGCGCAGCTTTTGGGCTACGCCAATTACGCTGAAGTTTCCTTGGTGCCGAAGATGGCCGATGCGCCTGACGAGGTCTTGAATTTTCTGCGTGACTTGGCGCGCCGAGCGCGCCCCTTTGCGCTGCAAGATGTCGCCGATTTGCGTGCCTTTGCGGCAGAGGAGCTGGGTTTGAGCGATCCGCAAGCTTGGGACTGGACCTATATCAGCGAAAAGTTGAAAGAAGCGCGTTACGCCTTTAGCGAACAAGAGGTCAAGCAATACTTTCCAGCGCCGCAAGTGCTCGATGGCTTGTTTGGCATCGTGCAAAGTTTGTTCAATGTGCAAATCAAGCGCGACAGCGCACCTGTATGGAATCCGCAGGTAGAGTTTTACCGCATCGAGCGCGCGGGCGAGTTGCTGGGGCAGTTTTACCTCGACCAGCCCGCACGCTTGGGCAAACGCGGCGGCGCTTGGATGGATGATGCGCGTGCGCGCTGGCTGCGCCCTGACACCGGCAAGCTGCAAACGCCAGTGGCGCATTTGGTCTGTAATTTTTCGAGTGGTTTGGACGGCAAGCCCGCTTTGCTCACGCACGACGAAGTCATCACGCTCTTCCACGAGTTTGGCCACGGTTTGCACCACATGCTCACGCAAGTAGATGAGCGCGATGTCAGCGGCATCAGCGGTGTGGAGTGGGATGCGGTGGAGCTGCCGAGCCAGTTCATGGAAAACTTCTGTTGGGAGTGGAATGTGCTGCAAGGCATGACGGCGCATGCTGAAACTGGCGCGCCGCTGCCACGCGACTTGTTTGACAAAATGCTGGCGGCGAAGAGCTTCCAAAGCGGCATGCAAACGCTGCGTCAAATTGAATTTTCGCTGCTCGATATGCAACTGCATACCAGCATGGGCGCGGATGTCTTGGCGGTGCTGGAGCAAGTGCGCGCCGAAGTGGCGGTCTTGCCAGCCCCCGACTTTAGCCGCACGCCGCACAGCTTTAGCCATATTTTTGCGGGCGGTTATGCCGCCGGTTATTACAGCTAC
>CAZUUN010000116.1:0-5148 GCA_964622735.1 uncultured Burkholderiaceae bacterium
CCCGCATGTCTGATTAAGCCTCAATGGACTAGGGTTTTTATTGCTCTACATCAACAATTTCCATATATCCACAACGGTTTTATTGTTTTGCATGAAGGCTTTTTATTTTTCCCTCTACAAACTTGAATGAATGTGCAAACCCCATGAAAAAAGCGCCTTGCGGCGCTTTTTTTCTAGCGTCAAAAAACCGAGCTTTAAGCCAAGGCTTGGCCTTCAGCCGCGAATTGCTTGGCCCAAGACCGAGGTTTAAGCCAGAGCTTGTCCTTCAGCCGCGAATTGCTTGGCCCAAGGGTAGTCGGCCTTGCCGGCGGGCGAGCGTTTGACCTTCTCTGCCAAATACACCGCTTTAGGCACTTTATAGCCAGAGAGCTTGCTGCGCAGCACTTCGTTGAAGGCGGCCAGATCAAAGGTTTTACCAGCGGCGACTTCTACCACCGCGACGACTTTATTGCCCCAGCGTTCGTCGGGCAAGCCGACGACCAGCACATCTTCCACCGCGTCGTAATGGCGGGCGATTTCTTCCACTTCTTCGGCAAATACTTTTTCGCCGCCGGTGTTGATGCACTGCGAGCCGCGGCCGAGCATGACATAGCTGCCATCACCCTGAATGCGCGCGCGGTCGCCCGAGAGCACCCAAACGCGGCCATCGATGGTGACAAAAGTCTCGGCGCTTTTCTTCGGGTCGTTGTAATAACCAATCGGTGTGTAGCCCGTGCGTACCAGTTGGCCTTCGCCGCCCGGTGTCGTCACGAACTGACCGTCGTCGCCCATGATGGCCAAGTCGGGCCGCGCTGCAATCACGATCATGCCGTCGCCACTTTCAGGCTTGTCGCCATTGCCGACGATGCCCGTTTCTGACGAGCCAATGCCGTTGAAAATAACCGCATGCGCTGGCAAGAAGGGGCGCAAACGCTTTTGCAAATGCTCAGACAAAGCCGCGCCGCCCGAGCCGCAAGACACCAAGCCTTGCAGATTCCAGCGGCCAGGATTTTTCTCGAGCGCTTGGATCAAAGGCTGCGCCATGGCGTCACCGACGATGGAGAGGATGCTGACGCGATCGCGCACCACGATATCCCAAATGTGCTCGGGGTTGAAAGCCTGCTCGTCGTTCACCACCACGCCAAAACCACCAAACAAATAGATCAAAGTGGCCCACATGGCGGCGCCATGCATCATCGGCGCGACGGCAAAGACACGCAGTTCAGGGCCGTGCGGCACCATCATGCCCAATTGCTCAGGCGCTTGAATCGGGCCTTGGCGGAAGGCGATGCCGCCGCCGCCCAGCGCTGCCATAAAGACGGCTTTGTGCGTCCAGACCACGCCTTTGGGCATGCCGGTTGTGCCGCCCGTGCACAGAATGTAGTGGTCGTTTTCGCTGCGATCTGGATCGCTCAGCGATTTGTCGCCGCCAGCCAGCAGCGCCTCATACGCTGAGTCAGCACCGCCTACAGGCACGGCCAGCTTCACATTGGGTGCTTGCGCCAAGGCTTTTTGCACTTCGGCGTCAAAGTCCGCGCCATAGACCAACGCTTGCAAATTCAAATTGGTGTAGAGATATTTCAGCTCATGCGCCACATAACGGTAGTTGATGTTGACAGGCACAGCACCTATCTTCATGCAGGCAAAGAAAGTTTCTAAATACTCAGCCGAGTTGTAGAGCTGCACGCCCACATTGTCGCCACGCTTGATGCCTTTGGCACGCAGAGCGTTGCCCAATTGGTTCGCGCGCGTGTTCAGTTCCGCAAAACTCAACTGCTGCGCGCCGCAGATAAACGCTTTGCGCTCGGGTACGGCCTCAGCGACGATTTCAAATAAATCGGCCAGATTAAAAGTGCGTGCCATTTTTTGTCTCCTGTCTTTATATACAAAACTATTGCAGCGCCGCAAGGCGTGCGAATCGGCAATTATGGCTTATGACGAGAGCGAAATTAATGACCTCGGGGTAAACTTGACTTAGCCTTCTGCGCAGCAGTAGCTCCACCCTCAGGTTCATGCATGATTTACAGTCCCATCGCGCTTTCTATCGGTGATATTTGCGGCATAGGCCCCGAGATCATTGTGCAAGCCTTCGCCCAAGCACCCGAGCACATGGCGGGTTGCTGCGTCATCGGCGATGTGGCGGTTTTGCAGCGCGCCGCCGAAATGGTGCAAGCGCCAGGTTTGCGTTTTCAGGCCGTAGCAGACATCAGTGAGTGCTTAACATTGGCGCCCAATACCATTGCAGTATTAGCGCCCAGTGCTGATGCGCCTTTGCCCAGCAGCGCCCAGCTACTGGCGCTGCCCATAGGCCAAGTGCAGGCCAGCGCGGGGCGTTACGCCGCCGCTTGCATCCGCACGGGGGCCAATTTGGCCTTGCGCGGCAAAGCCGCTGCGCTGGTGACCGCGCCCATACACAAAGAAGCCCTCGCCGCTGCGGGCGAGCCCTACCCCGGTCACACCGAGTTGTTGCAAGCCGAAGCGGCCGCTTTTGCCGGTCGCAGCTTGGCGCAAATGCCCGTGCGCATGATGCTGGCCAACCCCGATTTGCGCGTGGTGCTGGTCAGCGTGCACCAGCCGCTGCGCCTGGCGATTGGAAATTTGAACAGCGCGTCAATAGCCGCCACCATCCACATTGCCGACAGCGCTTTGAGCCGCATCTTGCATCGCCGCCCCAAAATAGCCGTCGCAGGACTGAACCCACATGCGGGCGAAGGCGGTTTGTTTGGCCGTGAAGAGATCGACACCATCGCCCCCGCTGTGGCCGCCTGCGCCGCGCTGGGCGTGCAAGTGAGTGGTCCCTATGCGCCCGACACCATCTTTATGCGCGCGCGCCGCCAAAGCGATGGCAGGCAAGAATTTGATGCAGTGATCGCGATGTACCACGACCAAGGCTTGATTCCAGTGAAGTATTTGGGCGTGGCCGACGGCGTGAATTACACCTTGGGTCTGCCGCTGGTGCGCACCAGCCCCGACCACGGCACGGCTTTTGACATAGCAGGCACCGGTCGCGCCGATTGCAGCAGCTTGCTTGAAGCCGTTCGCCAAGCGCAAGCCGCAGCGGGTGCAAGCAGTGATGTCCAGAACTGAAGTCCTCAACACCTGAAGAACTATTAAATCAATAGCTACTCAGGCAGGTTTGACAAGGAAAAGGCCGTAAATGGCCTTTATTTTTTAATCCCAATCGGCTTTTTTGCCGCTTTTGATGCCGAACAGGCTCTCGTCGCTAGCTTCGTTTTGCGCTGGCGGCGGATTACTACGGCCGCCCGTGGGGCCAGGGGCGGCTTTTTTGATGCGCACCGGGCCGTCGAGCAGGTCTTCATCCGTCCACGGAATGAGTGAGGCATCTGGATAGAAAGCCGAAGCGCCGCCAATTTGTGAAGGCGAAAAATCTTGGAACTGCGAAGCCCTGAAGCTGCTGCTCGGGCCCGCCACATGGGCACTTTCCGCCAGCTTGTCAGCTGTGCGCAACATGGTCGCAGGCATGGCCCAGTAAATATCATTCAGCTGCACATTGCGCGAGTGCGCCACCACGCCGCAGCGGCGCTCCACCGATTGCATGCGCTTAATCAACTGCGCTTCGGTCAAATTGATCTCGCTGTGCAGCTTCATCAGCAGCGTATAGCCTTTGCCACGCTCGCCACCCACCACTTGGCAGGTGCGCAGTTGATTGTGTAAATCCGATTGGCGACTCGCGTCCACCGCGATCAGGCGCAGCAGCTCTTTCTCTTCGGGGCGCGCAGCTGGTCCTTGTTGCTTCTCGCCCACAGACTTGAAGTAATCGCGGCCCTCATCTTCCGCGTTTTTGGGTGCAACAGATTTATTCAAAAATTTTGGGAATAGAGCCATCGAGTCCATCTCCGTTTTAATCATTGCCTAGTCGAAGCAGTGTAGAGCCAGCAGCCTGAATACTCAACACCATCAGCCGACGCAAGGCTAGCCGCGGCTAACCTTTCCTCCCTTGGCTTGCAGCCTTCTTACAAACTGCAACATTTACTGATTCTAGCCAAGCGCCTGAAAAAAGCGTGTATTTAGTACATTAATTTATCGGGCTGCACGGTTTGCAAAATGGTCGTGGCGATCTCTTCTATCGATTTGGTGGTGGTCGAGAGCCAACGGATGCCGTGGCGTCGCATCAGGCGCTCGGCCGCTTGCACTTCCATGCGGCAGTTGTTCAGGTCGGCGTAAGTGCTGCCCGGCCGGCGCTCGTGGCGAATCTGTGCCAAGCGTTCGGGGTCTATCGTCAGACCAAAAGTTTTATCCACATGCGGCAAGAGCGCGGGCGGCAGCTCTTGGCGCTCAAAGTCTTCCGGTATCAGCGGGTAGTTAGAGGCTTTGATGCCGTACTGCATGGCCAAATACAAAGAAGTCGGCGTTTTGCCACTGCGTGAGACGCCGACCAAAATGACATCGGAACTGGCCAAGTCTTTATGGCTTTGGCCATCGTCGTGCGCCAGGCTGTAGTTGATGGCTTCGATGCGGTTTTGATAAGCCTCACTCTGGCTTACATCGCTAAAGCGCCCCACGCGGTGCAGCGAGCGCACTTCCAGTTCTTTCTCAAGCGGTTTGACGAAGGTGCTGAACATATCGAGCAGCATGCCGCGGCAGCCCTCTTGAAACACGCGCAGCACATCCTCATCCACGACGGTGGTAAAGACGAGCGGGCGTTTGCCCTCAACCTGCGCGGTGTGGTTGATTTTGGCGATGGCTTGATCCGCCTTGTCGATGGTGTCGATAAAGGGCAGGCGCACGCGCCGCGGCACGATATCAAACTGCGCAAGAATCGCATTGCCAAAAGTTTCGGCGGTAATGCCAGTGCCATCAGAGACGAAGAATACAGATCGGTTACTCATGTCACATACTATATATAAACTTGGGCTCGAGGATCGCGCCCAGTGCCTATTCTCAGGCGTCCACCCTCGGTGGGCTGACATTTCAAACTGATGGACTTATCGCATGCACGCCATTAAAGAAGCTCGGAAATACATCGAACGCAAGCCCGAACACCCCAACGCACAGATATTGGCGCGTTTGGTTTTGTCGCTGGAGGCAGAAAATGACTTCTCGGTGAACCAGCTCTACGCGCTGGACTACGAACGCTTCAAACTGGCGCTGGAGATTTTGCACGAGTGGCGCTTAGACCGCTATATCGGCAGCAAGGCCAAACTGTTT
>CAZUUN010000117.1:0-5095 GCA_964622735.1 uncultured Burkholderiaceae bacterium
GTTGGTCCAGGGCCGACTCGCTGGCGGTACTGTCCACATCTATCACCACATAGCCCAGGTCTTCAAAGGTGCTGAGGTATTGCGCGGCGATATTGATGCCAGCGGCCGACAGACGTTCGTTAACATGCGCCAGCACACCAGGCACATTTTGGTGGATGTGCAGTAAACGGCTGCGGCCAGTGTGCTCAGGCAATGCCACTTCCGGGAAGTTGACCGCGGTGGTACTCGAGCCATTGTTGCCATAGCGCACCAATTTGGCGGCCACTTCAGTACCGATATTGACCTGGGCCTCAGAGGTCGAGCCGCCAATATGCGGCGTGAGGATGACATTGTCAAACTTCGTCAGCGGTGAGCTAAAGACCGAGTCATTCCCCTGCGGCTCAGTTGGAAATACATCAATGGCCGCGCCGAGTAGGTGGCGACTTTCCAGCGCAGCCGTCAAAGCGTCGATATCCACTACCGTGCCGCGCGAGGCATTGATCAGGTGACTGCCCGGCTTCATCGCGGCCATTTGTGCCGCGCCGAACATATTCTTCGTCTCAGGCGTTTCGGGCACATGCAAACTCACCACATCGGACAGGCCGAGCAGCTCCTCCAAACTGCTGGTTTGGCGCGCATTACCCAAAGGCAATTTGGCCTCGATATCCGCAAACAATACACGCATGCCCAGTTGCTCCGCCAGCACGCCAATTTGCGTACCGATGTGGCCGTAACCGATGATGCCTAGCGTTTTGCCCCGCACCTCATACGAGTGCGCAGCGCTCTTGATCCAGCCACCGCGGTGCAAAACAGCATTTTTCTCAGGAATGCCACGCATCAGCATGATGATTTGCGCCAGCACCAACTCGGCTACGCTGCGGGTGTTAGAAAACGGGGCGTTGAATACCGGAATACCTAAACCCATCGCGGCCTTCAAATCAACCTGATTAGTGCCTATGCAAAAGCAGCCGATTGCAGCCAGCTGCGGGGCTTTTGCTAGTACTTCAGCCGTCAATTGTGTGCGCGAGCGCAAGCCCACAAAATGCGCATCCGCTAATGCCGCCAATAGTTCATCGCCCGCCAAAGCTTTGGCGTGCGTCACAATATTGGTGTAACCGCCTTGCTGCAGCACTTCCACCGCTGACGGGTGTATGCCTTCAAAGAGCACCACTTTTAAATCGTTTTTTTGTGGGGCAAGATCATTGCTTCGAGTCGTCATGGTGAGCCTTTTGGGATAGTTAAAGAATGAATGGTGTATCTTGCTTGCGCGTTTTAAGTGGCAGCCACAGGAATGCGCCGGTAAGGGCCATCTGGCGATGTAGGGGGCGAGTGTGACTCGTTGGCCTCTGTGGGCGGTAGTAAATCGGCCAGCGTATAGGCATCAAGGTAGTGCATCATGCTTTGCAATGCGCCGCTCATGATGCCGGTGAGCTTGCATTGCCCAGCCAGACTGCAAGTCGTGTCACGGGTGAGGCACTCGACAAGGTAAAAATCAGGCTCCATGCTACGCACCACCTCGCCTAGGCTGATGTCGGCAGGGGCCGCCGCCAAACGCATGCCGCCGCCCTTGCCGCGCACCGTTTCCAGCCAGCCCTTAAGGCCAAGCTGGTGCGTGATCTTCATCAAATGCGTTTCTGAAATGCCGTAGGCCTTGGCCACCTCTGCAATGGTGCACAGCCGATCAGGCTGCTGTGCGGCATACATCAACAGGCGCATGGCGTAGTCGGTCATGGTGGTGAGGCGCATGGTAGATGCCTTTATAGGTGTTTGGGCAATGGTGGTTTCAATTGCGCGGGCGTATCAAAATCGGCGTGAATTGCCACAAATACAAAAGCAGTGATGCTATCCACGCAGCGCCCGCCATGTGCATCAAAGCCGCAGTCGTGGGCGTCGTCACTATGGCCGTAATGCGCAGCACAACCGCCAAGAGCATGAGCCAATAGCTAATACGAATCGTGCGATCGGCAGCCAAGGCTCGCCCCGTGTGGCCCAGCGCGGTACGCGTGACCATGCCAATAATCAGCACCGAAAAGCCCGCCATTGCAATGGTGTGCACCGGCAGTGCGCGCGGTAAATCGAGCCCAGCCTGCGCCGCTGCGGCCATGAGTAAACCAATGCCCAGACTGGCGTAGCCCACATACAAAATCCACAGTAGCGCGTTGCCGCGCACAGCCAATGGTTTCCAACTGATGATCTGCACCAAGGCCAGCACGCCAGCCAAGCCCAAACCCACAATCACTGCTAGGGGTTGCGCAAGCAAAATTCCCAGCGCGCCTAGGGCGCAAGCAGCCAGCTGCACCCAGCCTGTCTCGGTCTGTTTAGGCAGACTCAAGCCCGGGATAGCGCGCATAGCAAAAAAAGGAATGACACGGCGTCCGATCAACAAAGCGATCAAAGCCATGATGAGCAAGCCAACATTGAAGTGCTGCATCAGCAGCAAATAATCGCCGCTACGCGCAGTCAAAAGATACAAGGCATCAGCCCCGCCCAATGCTGCCAACATAAACGGTACGGCGTAGTTGCGGCTGTTTTTTGACTTGATCACAGCACGCAGCATGGCCACTGAGCCTAGCAAAAAGAAGGTTAACTCGGACGCAACAGCGACCCAAAAAGCAGCTTCATACGGCAGCAAAAAACCTATGCGCGCGAGCGCCCACAAGATGCAGGCCAGAATCAGCACCTTGCCACTCATGGGATTGATGCCTGTCCAATTGGCGCCAGCGGTCATCAAAAAAGCCAGCGCGATGGTGGCAATGAAGCCCCACAACATCTCATGCGCGTGCCAAGCGATGCCGCCCAGCGGCGCAGTCAGCAGCGCTGGCGCATAAACCCACAAGGCAATAGCCACCACTGCCCAGCCTATGCCGCCCAAATACAAGGGCCTAAACGCCAACTCTAGAAAGGCCTTCATGCTGGGAGCAACAACGGGTTTAACCGCAGGCTCTTCGGGCTGAATTAAATCGGTGGCGGCGCGAACGGGAGGGATAGGCACAGTGCTCTCCATGAAAAATTTATAAGGTTTATTTTGTATGTATCTTATAATGAATTATCAATTTATTCGAGGAGCTCACAACATGACCCTAGCCACTAAGGCCATCCAAGTCGACACGCGCCCTATGGATGCGAAGCAAGGCCGCAGCGCGGCCTTCGCAGCATTCGATCGGCTCAGTGTCGATGCCAGCATGGAGCTCCTGAGCGACCACGATCCTGCGACACTGGCAGCTCAGTTTGAGCTAGAAAAACCGCATTTGTTTTCTTGGGAGATACTACAAAGCGGACCAGAAGTCTGGCGAGTTGCCGTGACCAAAATAAAAACCAAACACGGCGTCGACAGCTGCTGTGGCGGTTGCGGCGGCCAGACTCGTCAAGCCTGACGACGCACAAGGGTCAAGCGTGTGCGCAATCAAATGCTCCCTTTAAGCCTGCTCAACCAAGCAGGTGAAAAATGCAGAAGCAAACTGCAGGTGCTCGGATACGCTGAATGATGAAAAACGACCGTAAAGCGCCAAAAAGCTATTTTTAGGCATGAAATTGGCATTTAAAGGCGAAAATACTGCCTGAGAAGCTCACTTTTTAGGAGTGTTTTAGGCGAATAAGCGCCGAGCTTGTGGCGAGCCTGCCGACAAGTCATGCGCATCGAGCTTGTCATACAGCGTTTCCAGTTCTTGCTCCACCGCGTCCATGGTTGCCAGTGTGATGGCGCCATTCTGACCATCGGTGATTCGGCCGTCCATGCTCGCGGCCAGCTTGATCGCCAAGTCGCGCATGATGCCGTAGGCGTTTTCTTCGCGGCTGACATGGGGCACATCCAGCACCAAGAAAATCTCGCGCAAAGCGCTGCTGCTCAAGTCTTCGGCCAAAGCGGCATGCGCATCAAAGTTGAGTACGACCAAGGGCGCGGCATCACCACGAGACGGATAAACCATGCGCCCGGGGCGCATGCCCGCGACAAAGCCCAAACGCTGCGCGTGCTGCTGCACATACCCGGCCGACCAGGCTGCCGAGATGGCAGCGATGCGGAAGGTCAACTCCGAGTCGGCTTTGCTCGAGAATTCGTCCAGCTCGCGCGCACGCGCTACTTCTTCGGGCATATCTGGAAAGTCCCCATCAGCGCCTATGGCATCGGCGTAGCTTTGCGTCTTCATCACGAATTCAGAAAACTCGATGTCGTTGAGCGCGCCCAAGCGATTAGCCAGTTGCACCGCCGCCTGCACTTGGCTGTATTGCTTGCCCGCTTGCGGGTATTCCCACTCGCCGGTCTCCGCACTCAGTGCCTCAACAAAAAAGGGTTTGCTGCCGACGCGGCGCGTGGGCGGCATAGGGGCGAGCAAAGCCTCGCCGTAATACAGGTGCGGCAACTCCAGCGTCACCACGCTGTCGATCAGCGGGTCGATGGCGGGCACCGATTGCGGCGCGGCTACGCTCAAAGCGGCGCTACCATCATCGGCGACATCAGCAAGCGCTTGGCCGTCAGTCGGGTCGCGCTTTTCTTGTTCGCCAGGGGCCACACGCATGGTCGCGCTGCGCTGCTGCCACTCGTTGTAAACGATGACGCCTATCAGGGCAACACCGCCCAGCACGCTCAAGCCCGTGAGTAAAGAGCTCATACAACACCCACCGTTTCATCTATCAGGCTTTTGGCCGCTTCCATGTCCACCGCCACGATGCGCGAAACGCCCTGCTCTTGCATGGTCACGCCCACCAACTGCTGGGCCATCTCCATCGCAATTTTGTTGTGGCTGATGAATAGGAATTGGGTCTGTTTGCTCATACTGGCAACCAATTTGGCATAGCGCTCAGTGTTGGCGTCGTCCAGCGGCGCATCCACCTCATCCAGCAAACAAAACGGCGCTGGGTTGAGTTGAAAAATAGCAAATACCAAAGCAATCGCTGTCAGCGCTTTCTCGCCGCCTGAAAGCAAATGAATGGTCTGGTTCTTTTTGCCAGGCGGCTGTGCCACCACCTGCACGCCCGCGTCTAGCACTTCGGCGCCGGTCATCATCAACTTGGCTTGGCCACCCCCAAACAGTTCGGGGAACATGCGGCCAAACTCGACATTGACGGCATTAAAAGTGCCCATCAGCAAGGTGCGTGTTTCGGCATCGATTTTGCGGAT
>CAZUUN010000118.1:0-5040 GCA_964622735.1 uncultured Burkholderiaceae bacterium
GGCAAATCACCCGCCATGCGGCGCAAAAAGCTGTGCGCCAAATCGGGGTAAGCGGCGCGGTAAGCGGCAAAACGCGTGTCCCAATCCAGCTCGGCTTGCGTGCCTTTGGCTACGCCGTTCCAAGCGGCATAAACATCTGCTGGAATCTCAAACGGTGCGTGCGGCCAGTCGATAGCTTCGCGCGTCAAGGCGATTTCGGCAGCGCCAAATGGCTCGCCATGGGCTTTGGCGGTATCCACGCGGTTCGGGCTGCCTTTACCAATATTCGTTTTACAAATAATCAGCGTGGGTTTGTCGGTCGATTTTTTCGCTTGGGCAATGGCCTTGTCCACTGCGCTCACATCATGGCCGTCAATCGGGCCGATGACATGCCACTGATAGGCTTTGAAGCGCTCGGCCGTGTTGTCGACAAACCAAGGCGCTACTTGACCATCAATGCTGATGCCGTTGTCGTCGTACAGCGCGACGAGCTTATTTAATTTCCACGCGCCCGCCAAGGCGCAGGCTTCGTGGCTGATGCCCTCCATCAAACAGCCATCACCCAAAAAGGTGTAGGTATGGTGGTCCACGATGGCGTGGTCTTGTTGGTTGAACTCTGCGGCCAGCAATTTTTCAGCCAAGGCCATGCCCACCGCATTGCTGATGCCTTGGCCCAGCGGGCCGGTGGTTGTCTCCACGCCCGGCGTGATGCCGTATTCGGGGTGGCCCGCCGTTTTGCTGTGCAGTTGGCGAAAGTTTTTCAACTCGCTCATGGGCAGGTCGTAACCGCTCAGGTGCAAGAGCGCGTAAATCAACATGGAGCCGTGACCGTTGCTCAACACAAAACGATCACGGTCTAACCAATGCGGATTATTGGGGTTGTGTTTGAGGTGCTTAGACCACAGCGCCACCGCCATATCTGCCATGCCCATCGGTGCGCCGGGGTGACCTGAGTTGGCCGCTTGTACGGCATCCATGGCCAAAGCGCGGATGGCGTTGGCCATGTTTTTGTGGGTGGTGTTTTCGCTAGTCATGTCGGCTCTTTTGCTAGGGCTAGTGGTGAAGGCGTGCCGCACAGATTGCGACGCGCGTTTGAATAGGGAGCTAAATACAAGCGGGCAGTGCCGCAAGAGAAGCTGGTATTTTACTTGGGCTGGGAAGCGCCAAATGGACGCAGTAAAGCGCAAAAGAGGCTGAAAAGGCATTTTTAAGTATGTTTTTGGCATATCAAGCCGCCAAACCTGCCTGAGCAGCTACTCTTTCAATAGTGACGAAAGGCTATACAGCTATTGCAAGCGACAAAAAACCAGCGCATGGCTGGTTTTTTGCAAAGCGCCAACGCTTGCCTTTTATTCTTTCAAGCCCGTCACCTCTAGCGCAATGCGGCGGTCAGGCTGCAAACACTGAATAAGCTTGCGTGCTGGCAATTTTGCGGGGCACTGCGTGAGCGTCGTGGTTGCGACACTTGCGCTATGGTCCATGCCACTGACCTGCACTTTGTCGGCCACTATGCCTTGTTTGGCAAAGTAAGCTGCAATGGTTTGTGCCCGCGCCAGGCTCAGCTTGTCGTTGTAAGCGTTGCTGCCCAAACGATCGGCGTAGCCTTTAATGCTCAGAGTCTCTATTTTTTTCCACGACTTCAAGCGCAGCACCAACTCATCGAGCTTGCGTTTTTCTGCGGGCAAAACATGGGCCAAGTCTGAATGATCGAACTTGAATAAAGCCGCTGCGGGCAAGTCGATTTTCTCGGGTGTCGGTTGCGGCGCAGTTTGCACCGCTACTGCGGCTGCAGGCGGCGCGCAAGCCGCGATTTCTGCTTGCGCGGTTTTCAGACCGTATTCGGCCAAAACAATATGTGGGCTCGCACCGCGCCAGCCCGTCTGCTCTTGGGCATGGCCTGCACGCACCAAGCGCACTTCGGCGCAGGCTACGCTTTTGGCTGCGCAGGCAAACTGGGCATGGTTTTTCAAACCAGCCAGCTGCGTCCACAAGTCCTCGCGTACTTTAGCGCTGCCCGCTATCAGTGGTGTGTCATCCACTGGGCGTGCGAGTTTATTTCCTTCCAGTGCAGCGGTGACGCGCCCAGCTTCAGCAATCGCGCCTTCGGCAAACCCTGTCCTGTCATTTTCGCTCCAAGCAGTAGTTGCTGCATCAGCCCAGCATTGGGCTTTGGCGAAGTTATAGTTTTTATCGGGCACGCCAGCAGTACTGAGTACTTGGAGGCGTGCTTGCACGCTGGCAATAGCCGGGCTCGTAGCTGCTTGCGCGCTTGACCAGCCAGCCAGACTGATTGCAGTCAGCAACAACTGCGTGCATGTTTTGCGTGTGAATGTCATAGTCATTATTCTTTAGCGCTGGCTCAAGGTTTGAGCGTTTTATTCACGCTAGGTTTCTTGGTGTCAAACAAGGTTTCATCAAACTTCCAGCGCATACCCACATACCAACCTTGGTTGGTGTAAGCATCGCCTACATCTTCTGCGCCACGGCCTGTGAGACCAGTGAAGTTGAAGCCGCCAATCAGCGTGAGGTTGTCACGCACAACATACCCGACCTCGGGACCCCAAGCGTACTGATTGCGGCGGCCTTCGTAGCTACTCACCAGCGTGTTCAGGTTCAAGCCCACCGTCCAGCGGTTCGTTGCATCGTATTTAACGCGAGCGCCCAAGAGCGTGCCCGTCCATTTATCAGCGATGCCCATGGGCAGCACTTCATTCACTTGCTTGTAAGCCAAGCGACCGCTCACCCACCATGGCCGAATCGGGTGGTAGTTGAAGTGCATGGACATGATATTCACATCCTTCTTCGGGTAGACCATAGAACTGGCCGCATTGGTAGAATCATTGCGCTCGCGGCGCAACTCGACCATGGCGAGTGCATCAAAGCGGTTATTGTCCACTGGGCGGTAGGCCGAGCCGACTTGCCAGCGCGCTTGTTTGGCGCTGCCGCCCGCATCGTAGTTAACCGTGTTGGTGTACTGGCGCGCCATCAAAGACCAGTCTTGATTCACCTTAGCCGCAACGCCAACAGTGGTGAGGTAATTGGTCGCGGTGCTGTCATCGCGCCATTCAACTCGGCCGGATGCTTTGAACAGGTTGTTAGGCGTGTACTCAAGACCAAGGCCTAGGGCTTTGGTCGTATTCGCGGCTATCGTCGCTGCGCCAGAGTTGGTGTTGATCGTCGTCGCCTTGGCATTCACCAATTCGGCGTTGGTGAGCAAGCGCACGCCTTCAGCAATGTTGAAGCCATTGCGCAGGCCGATTGCGTGTTGCACTTCACGCCCATTGGCTTCATTACGCAAGCGGTATTCACTAAACACATGGCCATCGCGCATGTACTCAGTGTCAACGCCCAGCGTCGTCAGATTAGATTTGTCGCCCACACCTAAGCCGTACAAGCCTGCCAAGCCGCGCACTTGTTCATGGCGCAAGTAAATGCGGGTCAGGTCGTAGGGGCGATACTCTGCGCCTAAAGCATAAGTCGCCGTCGTGTTGCTGCTGCCCGCGGTCGTGGCTTTGTCACTTTGCACTTCGCCCAAGACGCTGAACTTGTCACTGACGTCGTACTTGGCTCTGGCAAACACACCCGTGCTCGAGACCGAAGAACCTGCCACCGCATTGGCGGGCAAACCTGTCGCGCACGCCACGCCCATGCCCGTATTGGGATTGAGCACTTGACCTGCATTCGGATTCAGGCCAAAGCCCGCGCCGTTATAGCCATCGATGCTGCCGGTATAACTGCCAGCGGCATTACAAGTCGTTCCAGCCAACACCAAACTGCCCGTATCTTGTTTGGCTTGGCGCACACCACCACCAATGGTGAGTTTGTCGTTGACTGCGTAGTCCGCCGCCAGCTCCACGCCATTGGCTTTGGTTTTGTCGATGTCGGATTTGCTGTGGCGCAGGTCGGCGCTTAAGGCCAAGCTCGGCGTCATGCGGTAAGCCACTTGTACGCCAGCCTCAGTGCGGCCTTCGCTCACTATGGCGTTGTTGTTATGGAAGCCGATATCAGCCTTAGACGCTGTCGCACGCACACGCAAGCTGTCGATTTCGTAACTGGCTTCTAGGCTAATGGCATTGCCCTCATCTGCCAAATTGGCAGGGACTATGCCTTGACCCACGCTTGGGCGACCTTTACTTTGTGCAAGTTCGGCTTTAAGCCTCATTGCATCGCTGACTTTAGCCTCGCCCATCACACCCAGCACGCGGTACTCGGCGTCCGGATTATTGTCTTTGGCGATGCTGGCACCCACCGCTATCGCTTGGTTGATGCGCACTACCGCATCTGCGCCAGCGGTGGCGTAACGCTGCCCGCCACTGTCGACCTCATAAGTGATGCGTATCGAGACCGGATTGTTATTGCTATCAACGCTAGGCACGGGCGAGCGGAATAGCAAACGGCCGTTGAATACCTCAAACTCGTAATCGCTAAAACGCGTCAAAGTCGTGGTCTGCAAAATGACGCCAGGCTGAAAGCGGTCACGCACGATCAACTCTACTTTCTCCGAGCCTTTGATGCCGTTAGGCGAAGAAACGCTGTATGGGCCAGACATGCCCGCACCGCGAATCTCATCCACCACTTGGCTGGTAACGCCATAAGCGACCCACGCATTGGCTTTGACAGCGCCCTCTTCGTAGTGCGCTTTGGCCCCCGTCAAACTGCGGTTGTAGTTAGCTAAATTAAAGTCATTAGAACTGGTGATGTAGTCGCCGTAGAGCAGGTTCGAGCGCCCTTTGTCGAGGCGCACATACAGCTTGCTTGTGCTTTGCCCATCGATGCCGCGCGTGCTTGAATCGCCGTATATCGGATACATCGCATCTGGATCTATGTCTTGGAACAAGCGGCCGTTTTTGTCTTTATCCGTGTCATAAGACAGAGTTAGCAACGTTTTGCCGCTGACCAAGCCTTTCATGTACAGGGCCGAGCGCGCATTTACGCGACCTTTGTCGCCATTGCCAAACTCTTTGCGCCAGTTGGTAATTTCTTGCTCGTAGCCGTCGCCTTCTTTGGCGCGTTACAAGAGCAAGGGGCTGTCTTTATAACCGCGCACTTGCACTTCCACCA
>CAZUUN010000119.1:0-4915 GCA_964622735.1 uncultured Burkholderiaceae bacterium
TTGCTGGGCAGAAATTGGCGCCATTTGGCGATGTGGAGTGACAGCTGGGCGTGGCGCTTAGTCAAAGCGTGGTCGGCTGGCAATTGGTAGCACTCCACACCCACCACGCGCTTGTGTTCATCGACGATCAAACGGCGCACATTGGTTTGCGTCAACACTTGCGCGCCCGCACTCAAGGTTGCGCCTTGCAGCGCGTCCATCATGGCCGCACCCGACATACCCTCGCCATAACTGCGGTGGCCGCGCGGCGCGGGTTTAAAGCGCGGGTCGATATAGGCGGGCACGGCCTCGTTACCTGAGTAATAAAGAAATTTTTTCTTCGATGGGTAAGAAGACTTCTCTTTCATAAAGCTGGCCTGAAAGCGCACACCTTGCTTTTCCATCCACGCCAGATTGCCAATGCTTTGCTCGCAAAAACGCCGCAGCGTTGCATCGCTAATAACCTGATTGGTTTCTTTTTGCAAATAGGTGTACATGCCCTCGACGCTGTCGTCAAAGCCCGCCTCGCGTTGGTAAGCGGTACCACCGCCAGCATAAATTACGCCGCCCGACAAGCGACTCGCGCCGCCACCCGCAAAGCGCTCGAGCACGATTACGCTAGCACCATCTTCACGCGCCTGCAGTGCAGCAGCTGCACCAGCGGCACCCCAGCCCACCACCACCACATCGGCGCTTTTGTTCCACAGCTCTTTGTCGGCGTTGACGATGCGGCGCGGCGGCAAGGCTGGTGTGGCTGACTGGTGGGTTTGGCTGTTTTGTTTTTGGCTCATCGCTTGCTCCTGCTGCAGTGTGGTCAAACAATTATGGCTTACGCACTGGCTTAAAATGCTATTTTTGCATCTTAAGGCTCCAGCTGGGGCTGACTGAAACACCCCATGAGCCAAGTCCCCAATTACCACTCGCTGAGCGTGGCCAGCGTGATCAGCGAAACCGATGACGCCAAGTCCATTAGCTTTGAGATTCCGCCCGAATTAGCTGCCACTTTTGCCTACAAACCAGGGCAATTTTTGACGCTTCGCATTCCGCACAATGGCAAATACATTCCACGCTGCTACTCGATGTCCTCAACGCCGGGGCAAGACCCACGGCCCCGCGTGACCGTCAAGCGCGTGGACGGTGGGCGCGGCTCGAATTGGGTTTGCGACAATCTGAAGAAAGGCGACACGCTTGAAGTTTTAGCGCCTGCGGGTTTGTTTACGCCCAAAGACCTGAATCGTGACTTTTTGCTCTTCGCGGGCGGCAGCGGCATCACGCCGGTTTACTCGATTGCGCGCGCAGCTTTGAAAAACGGCAGCGGCAAAGTCACGCTTTTTTATGCCAACCGCGATTGGGCCTCGGTGATCTTTTTAGAAAAGCTGCAAGAGCTGAGCATGGAGTATATGGAGCGCCTGACCGTCATCCATTGGCTAGACAGCGAAAAGGGCTTTGCCAACAAAGGCAGCATGACCGTGTTTGCCAAAGAGCAATTGCAGCAAATGCAGCACCCTGAGGCGTTTATCTGCGGCCCTGCAGCGTTTATGGACGCGGCCGAAGCGGCCTTGCACGACGCGGGGCTGCCGCCTGATGAGGTGCATGTCGAGCGCTTTGTCTCGCTGCCCGACGAGGATGCGCCGCTCGACCACAGCCCCGTGGAAGGCGCTGTGTATGGCGCACAAGTGGAAATCTCACTCTACGGCGAGACTTACAAGATTGAGTGCAACGAGAACGAAACCATTCTCGAAGCGGCGCTGCGCAACAAAATCCAAGCGCCCTTTTCTTGCCAAGCCGGCATGTGCTCAGCCTGTATGTGCAAGCTAGAAGAAGGCACCGTGCATATGCGCCACAACGAAGCGCTGGATGCGCGCGACTTGGCGCGCGGCATGATTCTGAGTTGCCAGTCAGTGCCGACGGCCACTCAGGTCAAAGTGCGCTATCCCGATTAATAGCTATGCGCATCGCCGCCGTGGGCGCCCGGCTTGCCAGTGATTTGCCACGCCGTGCGTTGGCCGATCAATTGCGCCAGCAGCTCTAGCTCTTCATCGCTGTGGTTGATGCCTTTGGCTGGCCGTATGCTGTTGGGGACATTGCTGCCCTCAGGCGCAATCCAAAACGCGGTGTGGTAGCTTGACTGCGTGATGCGCTTTTGCTCGTGCGCCATCAAATCAATCGTGCCATAACAATTGCAAAAGTAATCGCGGCCATCGGGCATGATTTCGTTGTAAAGGCCCGTGCCGCGTATGCCTAGGGTGGTGGTATTGGTCACAACGCGGCGCTCTTTGCCTTTGCCCCAAACGCTGGCAATGCCGCCGGTGATCAAACGCAGCACACTCACCGTGTTGAGGCTGTCACCACGGCTTAAAGTGATGCTGCTGTTTTGGCGCATCATGAAGGAGCTGTTGCCTACGACAAAAACGATATAGGAGCCAGGGCCCGTCTGCACCGTATCGCCCGACTGCACATAATCTTGCGGCGATATCGGGCGGCTATTGACCAAAACATCGCCACGCATTTGCACAATATTGCTGCGCTGCTGCGCGATAACCGTGCCAGCTCCGCCCCAAGCGATAAAGCTGGCCGCAGCCGTGATGAAGTCGCGTCGCTGGTACCACAGCAGCTCGTCCTCGCTGCGACCCATCCGTTCGTGTTCTGCCATATTGTTGTCTTTCTTCTTGTTTGCCGCAACTGGCTTAGCGCGGACCGTACACATTGTGACAGTCTCAAAACAATTCTGCTTAAGGGGTCTTTCGCCCTTTTTAGCAGCCGCCTAAGCCGTGTGAAAAAATATTTTGCTTCTTTTTCAATAGCTGCTCAGGCAGATTTGACGGATCATATTGGCTCAGGCGCTTTAAATTTACCCATTTTGTAAGTGCATTTGCTTTGCTATGATGGCCACACTTTCACGCGCCATAAGCGCCCCGCCGGGGCAAGCGCAGCATTTTTAAGCATCAATCAGCATGGACTATTTTCTGAACCCCGAATTGTGGATTGCCTTCGCCATGTTGGTTTCGCTCGAAATCGTTTTGGGCGTGGACAACATCATTTTCATCTCTATCTTGGTCAGCCGCTTGCCCGATGGCATCCGTGACAAAGCGCGCCGTTTTGGCCTGGCCTTTGCCATGATTACGCGCTTGGGTCTGCTTTTCTCATTGAGCTGGATCATGGGCTTGACCAAAGACCTGTTCACCCTTTTTGGCGAAGGCATCAGCGGCCGCGATTTGGTTTTACTCGCCGGCGGTCTGTTCTTGCTGTGGAAAGCCTCACACGAAATATTTATCGAGGTGGAAGCGACCGAGATGAAAGACGACTTGGTAGAAGAGAGCGCAGCACCCGCGACCAAAAGCGCTTGGCTCTCGCCTTTTTGGGCCACTATCGCGCAAATTGCGGTGATTGATATTGTGTTTTCGCTCGACTCCATCATCACCGCCGTAGGCATGGTGCGTGATATTTATGTCATGGCAGCAGCCGTGATTGTTGCCGTCGGCGTGATGATGTTTGCCGCCAAACCCATTGGCGATTTTGTCGACGCGCACCCATCCGTCAAAGTGCTAGCCTTGGCCTTCTTGGTCATGGTCGGTATGGCGCTGACAGCCGAGGCCTTTAGCGTGCATGTACCCAAAGGCTATATTTACGCGGCCATGGCGTTTTCACTGGCAGTCGAGGCGCTGAATATCCGCGCACGCAAAAAACGCATGCGTTTAGCGAGTGAAACCAAGGCAAACAAGGCCTGACCTGTCGGGTTTATGCAGCCTGAGATTGCTATTGAATCAATAGCTGCTCAGGCAGGTTTGACCTCCTGAAAGCACTACTTTATGCTTGAAATGGCTTGAGGGTGCAGTTGGTAGGTGAGTACCAGCGCATCTTCGCGCGTGCCATCTTCCACTGGGTAATACTCTTTGCGCACACCCACTTGCTGCATGCCGTAGTCGCGATAGAGTTTTTGCGCGCGCACATTGCTGCGGCGCACCTCTAGCCATAAATAATCTAAATTTTGGCCGCGCGCCCACAGGCAAAGTTGATTGAGCAACACCAAAGCCACGCCTTGGCCGCGGCAGCTGGGCGCCACGGCGATGTTAAGCAAGTGCGCCTCCTCATAACCCGCCATAGCGATGAAATAACCCGCAATATGCGCACCACTGCCCTCACCCCAGAGCAATACTTGGCAGCGGTAATCACTCTTCACCGCGTCGAGAAAATTGCCGCGCGTCCACGGGTTACTGTAACTGGCGTTTTCGATCAGCAGCAGCTCGTCCAGCAAGTCGGCGCATAAATCTACAAATTGCCAAATGACAGGCTCTGCAGGCATGGCGGGTCGCAGCTCCCCCGCATCGATAGGCATATCAAGCCCCTTGCTTGGCCAACTGGCGCTCAGCCGTGGTTTGCGCCACTTTGTCGCGCACATAGGCCGGCAGCGCTAGGGCTGGGTCTTGCAAAGGCTGCACGCCTTGCGCCAGATACTGCTGCGCCAGCTGCAAAAGCGCACTTGCGGTGGGCAGCGCATCGACAAAGTTGCTTGGCACAGCCAACTCGGCCGCTTGCATGGCTGCGCGCAGATTGCCCGCGCACACAAAACCAGTCGAACATTGCTGCATGTCGGCATAAGTGCGCAAGCTCTCGCTGCCCAGCACCCAAGCTTGACCATCAAATCGGCACTCAGCCACATAGGCTTGGCCCATGCGGGCATCTTGCGCCGCTAAAACTTGTAGCGGCGCGTTTGCCTTGAGCAATCCATTGCTTATTTGTTGTTGCCGCGCATTTTCCGCCATCGCCAACAAGCCCGATATAGGCATAAATGGCAAAGATTGTGCGAACGCCAAGCCCTGCGCGATGGCGCAAGCCACCCGCACACCCGTAAACGCGCCTGGGCCGCGGCCAAATACCAAAAGATTCACATCCGACCACTGCAACTGCGCTTGGCTTAGCAAGTCAGCAAGTAACC
>CAZUUN010000120.1:0-4896 GCA_964622735.1 uncultured Burkholderiaceae bacterium
CGCAGCGCACCCATAAAACAAGCCGAATAGCCAGCGGCAAACATTTGCTCAGGATTGGTGCCTGCGCCCGTGCCCACAAAACTGCTCAACTCCACTTTCAGCTTGCCATCGTCAGATTGGGCTTGGCCATCGCGACCACCAGTGGTGTGGGTGCGGGCGGTGTAGACAACTTTGTCGAGTGTTTTCATCTTGTTCTCTCAGAAATGTTGATGGGGGCTAAACCAATGTCATGCGGCTTAGGTCTTTGAGTCTACGCAAACAGCTTTAACACTGCTGGGCTAGGCTTTTTAAACTTGATGCGCTAAATCGTCCTGCTCGAGAACTATGCATTTGATAGCGGCCCTGATTAATTGAAAACCCTCTTCTTTATTACATTCACAAACAAAGAAAGACACTAACTCATAGAAAAAAACTATTTATTCCAGCTATTTGCATTTAGTTACCGTCTTTTGCCGTCTATTACTTGGATTTAGTGACCAATCGGTCAAAAACGCAAGCTCTTATGCAAGAATAAAGCCATAAAAATAATATGGTCTTCTTGCCTTAGCTGCATGTCAAAAGACCATTAGTGTTAGCATATTTGCTGGCTCAACTAAGGGATGTATCGTGCTTAAAACAACTTCTGCGTCTATAGGCACATCTCCGATGCAACTCGGCATCAAGTGCAACATCCTGCGCCTGTTTTCTTGGCCCGATTTACCGCGCATTGATGCGGAACTGATTCCAGATGTGGCGCGCATCTGCGCTTTGCTAGCTATACGCCCGACCAGCGCGATGTTCTTGCCGGTTCTAGTCGGCATTCCACGCGAACGCGCTGAACACATTGTTGAGATGTTGCATGTCCAAGGCCACTTGGATCAGGCTGCAGGAATCACATCCAACATGGCAAGCGCGCTAGAGAGTGTGCCAGCGCCACAAGCCCCCAATCCAACGAATAAGCTGCTCGGCAGACTCTGGGAACGACTCGCGGTTTCTTGGACTCGTTGATATGGAGTGGTCCATTTTATTCATGGGTCCAGTGGGCTCGGGCAAAACGCAGGCGATCAAAACCCTGTCTGACATTGAGGTTGCGGGCACCGAGGCCATTGCAACCGATGAAACTGCAGACATGAAGCAGTTCACCACCGTGTCTATGGATGCAGGCGTGCTGGAACTGGGCGCGGGCGACAAGCTGCGCCTGATAGGCGCGCCTGGACAAGACCGCTTTGACTTTATGTGGGATATTTTGCTGGAACAGGCCAAGGCTGTGATCATTTTGATTGACCATGCCCGCGCATCCCGCATCCAAGACTTGGCGCATTTCGTGCAGCAAATCAGCAGTCGCTGTGCGGGCCGCAAATTGCCTATGGCGGTGGGCATTACACACACTGACCTCGCCAGCGATGACTCGATTAATGGCTACCGCGAGCAGCTGCGCCACATGAAACCAGCTTTCGTTAGCGGCGTGCCGGCGGTGTTTAGCGTTGATGCGCGTGATATCGACGATGTGCGCGCCTTGGTCTTAAGCGTTGCCGCGATGTTGGAGATGGAGAGCCAATTTGCAAACCGCTGAAGCAGCTCTGGCGCCTGCGCTTGAGCTTCATGGCTTTGGCCTGAGCTTTTACGGCCGTTGCGTGCTGATATCAATCGACATGTTGGTGGCGCCCACCGGCTGTACTGCGCTGATGGGCCCATCAGGCACAGGCAAGTCGGCGTTGCTGCGCACGCTGGCCGGCTTTAACGACAACAATCCCGGCATTAAAACCTGGGGGCAGGCGCTGCACTTTGGCGCGCACATTAAACAAGTGCACCAACCGGCACTGGTGGTGCAAAAGGCCCAGCTTCTAGTCTCCACCGTCTTGGCGAATTTGCAAACGGGTTTGCCCAATCGCGCCCTGCTGACACAAGCGCAACAAATAGAAGTGATAGAGCAGTTGGCGCAAGATTTGCATCAGCACTGGGTGATGGATGTGCTGACCATGCCCGTCATTGAGCTGCCTTTGTGGCGGCAACGGGCAGTCGCAATTTTGCGCGAAGTCTTGACCCAACCTGCCTTACTGATGCTGGATGAACCAACCACGGGTGTGGCCGACGAAGACGCCGTCGTCTTGATTGCCTTGATTCGACAAATTGCCCGCACACGGCCAGTTTTGACAGTCTTGCACCATTTGCGCCAAGTGCGCGAGCTTGCCGACACTGTGGTTTTAATCGCCAGCGGCCGCACACAAGAAAGCGGAACTACAGCGCAGTTCTTTGAAAGCCCAAGAAGTGAGGCAGCGCTGCACTTCCTCCGCACGGGCTCTTGCCCTGAATACCCGCAAGAGGCAAGCGCAGAGCCATGTGTCGATGCTGAATTGAAGGAAGCATTAGAAGACGAACTTGCGCTGCAAGTCTTGGCACCCATAGCGACACATACAAAATCGCAGGCCAATATGCATACGCCACCCTTGCGCTTTAGCAGCGCGGCATCAGGGCCTCGCGGTTTTGTCTGGCTCTTGCCCGGCCAATTGGCGGGCACACCGGTGCCTGGCATTGTGCGCACGGCCGAACAAGATTTAGAGGACCTCAAACAAATCGGCATCTCGCGTTTGCTCACACTCACGGAGGAGCCCTTTGACGCCGATTTGGCGCTTGGCTTTGGCATTCAAACCACGCACTTGTCGATTGTCGACATGCAAGCGCCTGAGATAAGCGCAGCCATTGCTACTTGCCGCGAAATTGATCGCTGCTTGCTTGCGGGCGAATCAATAGCAGTGCATTGCAAAGCCGGGCTTGGGCGCACGGGCACCATGCTCGCCGCCTATTGGCTGTGGCTAGGCGCAGGCGGGCGCAGCGCGCTAAAGGCGATCGAAACCATACGCAGGCTCAACACCAACATGATCCAGTCGCAGGTGCAAATTGATTTTTTACGCTCTTTTGAGCTAGCACTGGCGGCGCACAAAAACTTGCTTTTCGAAAACCCCGGCGACCTTGGGTAATGGTCCGATTTCTCTTTTTAAATTTATCAACTCTAGAAAATAAGGATTTTCAAAATGGGCAAGCTTGACGACGCACTGCAACGGTCTTTAACCAGTATCCCCGATTGCTTAGCTGCAGGTTTCGTGGATTTGTCTTCTGGCATGGTTTTGAGTATCAAAACCGTAGACTCGCACCCTAGCGAAGTGTTTGACATGTTGGCCGCGGCTACCTCCGACCTTTTCCAAGGTCCTAATGTGGTCGCCATTGAACAAGTGTTTAAAAAAGCACGCGGTCTTCCAGAGAATGTCGACCAACACTATTTCCAAGAAATCATTGTGAATAGCGACAACCTGATTCATGTGTTCCTGCGTGGCAAACGCCAACAACAGGTCATCTGTTTTGTCTGCCGCAAAGGTGCTAACTTGGGCATGGTGCTGACCAAAGCACGCATGGCGATGCCCGAAGTTGAAGCGGCGATGTAAGCGCAGCAGTCACTGAACCTTTCGTAAAAGGCCCAGCAAAATGACCGAATTGCGGGCGAATCAATAGCAGTGCATTGCAAAGCCGGGCTTGGGCGCACGGGCACCATGCTCGCCGCCTATTGGCTGTGGCTAGGCGCAGGCGGGCGCAGCGCGCTAAAGGCGATCGAAACCATACGCAGGCTCAACACCAACATGATCCAGTCGCAGGTGCAAATTGATTTTTTACGCTCTTTTGAGCTAGCACTGGCGGCGCACAAAAACTTGCTTTTCGAAAACCCCGGCGACCTTGGGTAATGGTCCGATTTCTCTTTTTAAATTTATCAACTCTAGAAAATAAGGATTTTCAAAATGGGCAAGCTTGACGACGCACTGCAACGGTCTTTAACCAGTATCCCCGATTGCTTAGCTGCAGGTTTCGTGGATTTGTCTTCTGGCATGGTTTTGAGTATCAAAACCGTAGACTCGCACCCTAGCGAAGTGTTTGACATGTTGGCCGCGGCTACCTCCGACCTTTTCCAAGGTCCTAATGTGGTCGCCATTGAACAAGTGTTTAAAAAAGCACGCGGTCTTCCAGAGAATGTCGACCAACACTATTTCCAAGAAATCATTGTGAATAGCGACAACCTGATTCATGTGTTCCTGCGTGGCAAACGCCAACAACAGGTCATCTGTTTTGTCTGCCGCAAAGGTGCTAACTTGGGCATGGTGCTGACCAAAGCACGCATGGCGATGCCCGAAGTTGAAGCGGCGATGTAAGCGCAGCAGTCACTGAACCTTTCGTAAAAGGCCCAGCAAAATGACCGAAAACTCTGACAAAGATGCACGCGCAAGTAAAGCACGCGGAATTCTGCGAGGCTTGCATGCCAACTTGCCCGAAGTCGAGGCTTCAGCCGTCATCACACGCGACGGTATTACCGTCGCATCGCTATTGGGCGCCGAATCAAACCAAGACCGTTTTGGTGCCATGTGCGCATCTTTATTGGCGTTGGCTGATCGTGCGGGCCAAGAGGTGGACAGAGGCGCGCTGCGGCAGGTCATTTTGGATGGCAGCAAAGGCCCCATGCTATTAACGCAAGCGGGTGACAAAAGCGTGCTTGCTGTAGCGGCCAACCCGCGCGCCAATTTGGGGCGTTTGATTCTTGAGACGCGCAAAGTAAGCGTCGAATTGGCCGCTCTTTTTCAAGCGAGTTAATGCCAGCACCATGACTAAATTGCACTTTCAGGGGCACACTGTTTTTTGCAAAGAAGGCGAGACCGTTTTAGACACGCTGGTTCGCTCGGGCCTCGATATTTCTTTTTCTTGTAAAAGCGGCGTCTGCCACCGCTGCATGGTGCGGTGCTCGGAAGGGCCTCTGCCGCGCGCCGCACAGCGCCGTTTGCCGCAACGCTTGCAAGATGCCAATTACTTGTTGGCCTGCCAGTGCGTGCCCACCGCCGATTTGGTGCTGGCGCCGCGCTCGCTGGATGACATGATTAC
>CAZUUN010000121.1:0-4883 GCA_964622735.1 uncultured Burkholderiaceae bacterium
AGCGGCGCTTCGTCGGCTGAAACGCCGGTATAGCGGCCGATCAAATGCAGTTGCGACAGCGGTACATAGAGCACGGCTTCTTTGGCGTATTCCAAATGCAAAAACTCTTGCACCGCGGCGCTGCCGTCGGGGTTCTTTTGCCCTACATCCATATTCACCAAGCCGCGATAACGGCCTATGCCGTGCACGGTGTGTACCACGGGGTCGCCGACATTGAGCTCGGCCAAGTCGCGAATCAGCGTGTCGACATCGCTGGCTTGCTCTTGCTTGCGCCGCCTGCGGGTGGTGGCGGGCGTGGCAAACAGCTCGGTTTCGGTAATCAGGTCTAGGCCCTGTGCAGCCCAGCTAAAACCCCGCGCGAGTTGCGCGGTGACGATGCCCACTTTCTCGTCGCTGTCTTGAAATTCTTGCAAAGACTCGAAGCCCACGGGCGAGACGCCGCTGGCGCGCAGAAAGTCGAGCAGGCTCTCGCGCCGGCCATTGCTCTCAGCCACAAACAAAGCGCGCTGCGCGCTGTGCTGCAAATAGGCTTTGAGTTTGGCGAGTGGGTCGTCCGAGCTGCGCTCTGCGGCAAAAGCGGGTAGCAGGCTGGCAAAAGCGGGCGCGTGGCCTTCGTCTACGGTTTTAAGGGCGAGTTGGGCAAAGGCGTTGGCCTGTGCATAAAACTGCTCGCTACTCAAGAACAAATGCTCGGGCGCGAGCGGCGGGCGCTCAGGGTCGCCTTGGCTCATGCGGTAGCGCTCGGCGGTCGAAGTGGCAAAGCGCTGAAAGGCTGGCTCTAAGTCGCCATGCAAGACCAAAGTGGCATCGCTGCTGCTGCCAAAGTAGTCAAACACCGTGGCGGTGCTTTCAAAAAACAGCGGCAAATAGTATTCGATACCGGCGCTGGCCACGCCATTGCCCATGTCCTTGTAGATCCGGCTTTTGCTCGGATCGCCCTCTAGCAGTTCGCGCCAGCGCTGGCGAAAGACGCTGCGCGCAGCGTCGTCCATGGGGAACTCGTGGCCGGGCAGCAAACGGATCTCAGGCACGGGATACAGGCTGCGCTGCGTGTCGGGGTCAAAGGTGCGAATCGAGTCGATCTCGTTGTCGAACAAGTCGATGCGAAAGGGCAGCGTTGCGCCCATGGGGTAGAGGTCGATCAGGCTGCCGCGCACCGCGTATTCGCCCGGGCTGACGACTTGGCTGACATGGCTGTAGCCCGCCGTGCTGAGCTGGCTTTTGAGCGCGGCTTCATCCAGCGCTTGGCCGCTTTTAAAGGCAAAGGTGTAAGCCGCCAAAAACGCCGGTGGCGCCAAGCGATATAGCGCGGTGGTGGCGGGAATGAAAACAATGTCGGCACGGTCTTCGGGCGGCTGATTTTTCGCGCTGCGATTGTGGATGCGCCAGAGCGTCGCTAGGCGCTCGCTGATCAAGTCTTGGTGCGGCGAGAAGGCGTCGTAAGGCAGCGTCTCCCAATCGGGGAAGTGCACGCCTTGCAATTCGGGCGCAAAAAAGCGCAACTCGTCTTGTAGGCGCTGCGCTTCGTGCGGGTCGGCGGTGATGATGACGGTGAGCTTGCCTTGGGCGGCTTCGCGCCGCGCCAGGGCGGCTAAAAAAACCGCATCGGCATCGGATACGGGGCGTGGGTATTGGTAGCGTTTGCCAAGGGGCAGTTTGGGCAGATCCATGCGAGCGTTTGTGTTCTGACTAAAAGAGGGGAGCAAAAGCAAAATACCCTCAGCCTGACGGGTGAGGGGTATGGAAGAGATGCGCCATTGTAAAAGCAGGCCTAAAGTCGCGGTCAGTGGCGGGAATAAGCTAAATAGCATAAATGAGGCATTAAATCGGTTTTTTAAGCCGTCAAATCTGCCTGAGCAGCTATAAATTCAGTAGTGTTTTAGCGCGCTTGAGTGAGATTTTGGCATCCCTGTGTGCAGCCGCCTTAGCGTGTTGGCTTGGTGCGCGCGTCGCGGGCTTGCTCCTCCAGCGGCGCAGCTTGCAATGGCGGCTACAATTTTCGTTTTACGAAACACGAGAGAGCCCCATGACGCAATTGCAAAACATCATCGAACAAGCGTGGGAAGACCGCGCCAATTTATCTGCGGCAAGTGCGCCCAAAGAAATTCTCGACGCGGTTGAGCACGCCATCGCTGAACTCGACAGCGGCCGCTTGCGCGTTGCCACGCGTGAATCGGTGGGCAAATGGACGGTACACCAATGGCTGAAAAAAGCGGTGCTTTTGTCTTTCCGCCTGCGCGACAATGCGCCCATGGGCCAAGGCGATCTGTCTTTTTACGACAAAGTGCCGACCAAATTTGCCGGCATGAGCGAAGAGCAGCTCAAAGCCACTGGCGTGCGCATCGTGCCGCCCGCTACCGCCCGCCGTGGCAGCTTTATCGCCAAAGGCGCGATTTTGATGCCCAGCTATGTGAACATAGGCGCCTATGTGGGCGAGGGCACCATGGTGGACACTTGGGCCACGGTCGGCAGTTGCGCCCAAGTGGGCAACAATGTGCATTTGTCGGGCGGCGTGGGTTTGGGCGGCGTGCTCGAACCCCTGCAAGCGGGCCCCACCATCATTGAAGACAACTGCTTTATTGGCGCGCGCTCTGAAGTGGTCGAAGGCGTGATCGTGGAAGAAAACTCGGTCATCAGCATGGGCGTGTACATTGGCCAAAGCACCAAAATTTACGACCGCGAAACGGGCGAAATTCATTATGGCCGCGTACCTGCTGGCTCTGTCGTGGTGGCGGGCAATCTGCCGAGCGCCGATGGCAAATACAGCTTGTACTGTGCGGTTATCGTGAAAAAAGTCGATGCCAAAACACGCGCCAAAACCAGTTTGAACGACTTATTGCGCGATTGATGCTATAAAAGTGATCAGCAATTAGGCAGTGCAGCAGAACAGAATAAGCGCCTCTCTTTAAAGGACTTGAGATATGAGCACGATGGAAAAAATCCTGCGTTTGATGGCCGACAAAAAAGCCTCAGACGTTTATCTGGCTCCTTTCGCGCCGGCCACGATACGCATCAACGGCCAGTCTGTTCCTATCAATAGTCAGGCGCTGCCGCTGGACGCTGTGCCCATGCTCTTGGCCGAGATTTTGCCGCCGCTGCGCGTGCAAGAGCTGGAAGAGCTGGGCGAGTTGAACATGGCGCACGAGATTGAAAATGTCGGCAACTTCCGTATCAGCGCCATGCGCCAGCGCGGCCGTTATTCGGCGGTTATTCGCTACATCCCGCGCGATATTCCGCAGCTCGAAATGCTCAATGTGCCGCCTAAGCTGTCTGAGCTGATCATGGAAAAACGCGGCTTGGTGTTGATGGTCGGCTCGACCGGTGCGGGTAAATCGACCACGCTGGCCTCGATGATGGACTACCGTAACGCGCGTACGACGGGTCATATTTTGACCATCGAAGACCCGATCGAGTTCTTGTTCACGAATAAAAAATCCATCGTCAATCAGCGCGAAGTCGGTAACGATACGGTGTCGCTAGAGACGGGTCTGAAAAACGCCCTGCGCCAAGCGCCGGATGTGATTTTGATTGGTGAGATTCGTGACCGCGCCACCATGTCAGCAGCCATTGCCTATGCGCAGTCAGGCCACTTGTGCTTGGCGACCATGCACGCGAACAACAGCTATCAGGCGCTCAACCGCATCTTGAGTTTTTATCCGGTTGAGGTGCGCCCCACCATGCTGGGTGACTTGGCGGCGGCGCTCAAAGCCATCGTCTCGCAGCGCTTGCTGCGCACGCGCGAAGGTACGCGCACACCGGCGTGCGAGGTGATGTTGAACACCACTTTGATCTCGGATTTGATTGAAAAAGGCGAATTCTCCAGCATCAAAGAAGCCATGGAGAAAGCCATGGTCGAAGGCTCGCAAACCTTTGAAGACGATATTGCGCGCATGATCCGCAACGACATCATCGATCAAAAAGAAGGCTTGGCTTATGCCGATTCGCCGACCAATTTGATGTGGAAGCTGGGCAATAACGCACCTGGGCAAACGCCGGTGCATGACCCAGTGAAACACGCTGCGGCTGAAGCCGAAATAGCCGAAGCGCCTATCTTCAGCGAAATCATTCTTGAGATGGAATAGTTTGCTATTTATTCATTTGCTATTTATTCAATAGCTGGCGAGGCAGGTTTTATAAGAATAATCGGTGGTTTTGCTTATAATCTTGCCCTATGAAACCGACTTTAGCTCTTGCCAAGCAACTGATTGCACAAAAATCCGTCACGCCCGAAGACGCCAACTGCCAGCAACTGATTGCCGCGCGTTTGCAGCCTTTGGGCTTTGCTTGCGAAACCCTCGGGGCGGGCCCCGCCGACTTTCGCGTCACTAATTTGTGGGCCGAACGCACGAGCGGCGCGGGTCGCAAACTGCTTGTTTTTGCGGGCCACACCGATGTGGTGCCGACAGGCCCTTTGAACTGGTGGCACAGCCCGCCGTTTGAACCGACAGAGCGCGATGGCAAGCTCTATGGTCGTGGCGCGGCTGACATGAAAAGCTCTTTGGCCGCCATGGTGGTGGCCTCTGAAGAGTTCTTGGCACAGCAGCCGCAAGCAAAAATCGATATTGCATTTTTGCTCACCAGCGATGAAGAAGGGCCGACGAATCGCGACGGCACCGTGGTCGTGGTCGAGGCTTTGAAAAACAAAAATCGCCGCATCGATTACTGCATCGTGGGCGAGCCCACCGCGATGAAAACCACGGGCGACATGATCAAAAATGGCCGCCGTGGCAGCATGAGCGGCAAGCTCAAAGTCAAAGGCATACAAGGCCATATTGCCTACCCACATTTGGCGCGCAACCCGCTGCACCAGTTTGCGCCGGCGCTGGCCGAGTTGGTCGCTATTGAATGGGATCGCGGCAATGAATATTTTCCCGCCACCAGTT
>CAZUUN010000122.1:0-4795 GCA_964622735.1 uncultured Burkholderiaceae bacterium
GCCCGAGTCGCTGCCTTTGTTCGAGTCGCTTTGCACGCGCGAGCGTGCGCCTTTCACCGTGGTCGGCGTGGTCACGCAAGCGCGTGATTTGAAAGTCGGCTTTGGCTTGCTGGATGAGCTTGCGCAGCCCGAGGCCGAGTTGGCCGTTGATATGCCGCTGGATGTGCTGCTGGGCAAGCCGCCAAAAATGGTGCGCGATGTGCAAACGCTGGCGCGCACCTTCAAGCCGCTGGTGCTGGATGGCGTGGATCTGCAAAAAGCTGTGATTGATGTCTTGGCCCACCCCACGGTGGCCAGCAAACGCTTTCTCATCACCATCGGCGACCGCTCGGTTGGCGGTTTGACGCACCGCGACCAAATGGTTGGGCCGTGGCAGATTCCGGTGGCCGATTGCGCTGTCACGCTGGCCGACTTTAAGGGTTTTGCGGGCGAAGCTATGGCCATGGGCGAACGCACGCCACTGGCCAGCTGGAACCCTGCTGCCAGCGGCCGCATGGCCGTAGCTGAGACGATTACCAATTTATTGGCTGCCCCGATGACGCTTGAGAAAGTCAAACTCAGCGCTAACTGGATGGCCGCTTGCGGCGAGCCAGGCGAAGACGCGGCGCTGTACGAGACGGTGAAAGCCGTGGGCATGGAGCTGTGCCCCGCGCTCAACATCAGCATACCGGTGGGCAAAGATTCGCTCTCGATGCGGGCGCAGTGGCAGGGGCAGAGTGGGGCGCAGCAAAAAGTGGTCTCGCCCGTGTCGTGCATCATCAGCGGCTTTGTCGCGCTCGACGATGTGCGCGGCACCTTGACGCCGCAATTGCAGGCCGAAGACTCGAGTTTGATTTTGGTCGATTTGGGTCATGGCAAAAACCGCTTGGCGGGCAGCGTGCTGACGCAGTGCTTGCAGCAAGAGGGCCAAGAAGTCCCTGATTTGAGCAGCGCCGATGATTTGAAAAATTTGGTCACGGCTATCAACGCCTTGCGCCCTAACATCTTGGCCTACCACGATCGCAGCGATGGCGGCTTGCTCGCTTGCGTGGCCGAAATGGCTTTTGCGGGCCAAACGGGGGTGGCGCTGAATGTGGACATGCTCTTGGCACAAGGCGATGGCGTCAGCGACAGCCGCCTAGACACGGGCGACGCCAAAAACTGGGCCACGCAAATTGCGGCGCGTCGCCAAGAGGCAACTCTGCAAGCGCTGTTTAGCGAAGAGTTGGGCGTTGTCATTCAAGTGGCGCAAAGCCAGCGTGATGCCAGCATCCAAACCCTGCGCGAGCATGGTTTGGGTGTGTGCAGCCATGTCATAGGCCGCGTGGCGGCGGGCGGCACGCCTGCGGCAGCTGGCCCTGAGCTGACGATTTGGCGCGATGCACAAAAGATTTTTAGTGCCAGCGTTTTCGACTTGCAGCAAGTTTGGGACAGCGTGAGCTGGAAGATAGCGCGTGCACGCGACAACGCGGTGTTGGCCGACCAAGAGCACGCGGCTGCGGGTGCGCCGCACACGCCGGGCTTGCATGTGCTGCTCTCGCCATCGCACCAAGCGCTATTAAAGACCGCGCCAGCGGTACACACACGCCGCCCACGCGTGGCCGTCTTGCGCGAGCAGGGCGTGAACTCGCATGTGGAGATGGCTTACGCTTTTGACTTGGCGGGCTTTGAAGCCGTCGATGTGCACATGACGGATTTGCAAAACCGCCGCGTCGATTTGAAAGACTTTGCGGGCGTGGTCGCTTGTGGCGGCTTCAGCTACGGCGACACGCTGGGCGCAGGCATCGGTTGGGCGCGTTCCATCACATTTAACCCGCTGCTGGCCGACGGCTTTAGTGCCTTCTTTGCGCGGCAAGACACCTTTGCGTTGGGCGTGTGCAATGGCTGCCAAATGTTTGCCGAGTTGGCCGACATCATTCCGGGCGCGCAAGACTGGCCACGCTTTACGCAAAACTTGAGCGAGCGTTACGAGGCGCGTTTGAGCCAAGTCGAAATCTTGCCTTCGCCCAGCATCTTCTTCCAGGGTATGCAGGGCAGTCGCTTGCCGGTCGCAGTGGCGCACGGCGAGGGCTATGCCAACTTCAAGCAGCGTGGCGACAGCGCCCAAGTGCTGGCCGCCATGCGCTTTGTCGATGGCCACGGCTTGCCGACGGAGAATTACCCGCACAACCCCAACGGCAGCGCGGGCGGTTTGACCGCAGTGACGACAGCCGACGGCCGCTTCACCGCGATGATGCCGCACCCCGAGCGCGTCTTCCGCAATGTGCAGATGAGCTGGACTTCGGGCGACATCAAAGAACACAGCCCTTGGCTGCAAATGTGGCGCAACGCACGCGCTTGGCTGGCTTGATACAGAGTGCGGCTCTTAGGCCGCCCTCCATCGCCTTGCGCTTGCAGCCTGTGTCGCTGCACTCATTGACTGCTCTTAGGGATAATTAAAAATGTCACGCATCACCACTACCTTTAACGCCTTGCAAGACGCTGGCAAAAAAGCCTTGATTCCCTACATCACGGCGGGCTTTCCTTATGCCGACTGCACGCCCGATTTGATGCACGGCATGGTGACCGCAGGCGCCGACATCATTGAATTGGGCGTGCCATTTTCTGACCCCATGGCCGACGGCCCCGTGATACAAGCGGCGGGCGAACGCGCCCTGAGCTTAGGCGTAGGCTTGGTGCAAGTGCTGCAAATGGTGAAAACCTTCCGCCTCAAAAACCAGACCACACCCGTGGTGCTGATGGGCTACGCCAATCCGGTTGAGCGCTACGAACAAAAGCACGGCAAAGCCAGCTTTGCGCGCGACTGCGCCGACAGCGGCGTGGACGGCCTGCTGGTTGTCGACTACCCGCCCGAAGAATGCGAAGAATTCGCCAGCCAGATCAAATCGCATGGCTTGGATTTGATCTTTTTGCTCGCCCCCACCTCGACCGACGAGCGCATGGCGCAAATCGGCCGCTTGGCCACGGGCTATGTTTACTATGTCTCGCTCAAGGGCGTCACCGGCTCGGGCGCGCTCGACACCGACGCGGTTGCTTTGGCCGTGCCGCGCATCCGCCAGCATGTCAGCACGCCCGTGGGTGTGGGCTTTGGCATACGCGATGCGGCCAGCGCCAAAGCCGTGGCGCAGGTGAGCGACGCGGTCATCATCGGCAGCAAAATCATTCAGCTGTTGGAGAAACAACCGCACGAGAAGGTCGTCCCCGTTGCCATGTCCTTCATTTCAGAAATACGCCGCGCTTTAGACAGTTTGTAAGCTGCCACAGCTCATTTTGGGCATTTTTGAGCATGTTTTTGGTGTTTTAAGCCGTCAAACCTGCCTGAGAAGCTATTGAATCAATAGTGAAAGTTTATGGACGAACCCAGGTCTGATGCGCTCCGCCGCATTGCCCACTTGGACATGGATGCCTTCTACGCATCGGTCGAGCTGCTGCGCTATCCGCAATTAAAAGACTTCCCCCTCGTCATAGGCGGCGCGCCCACGGCGGCCGATCGGGCGCTGCGCCAGCTGTATGCCGACACGCCCTTGGCCGAGATTCCGGCTGAGGCCTTTCCACGACTGCAAGCCTACACGGGGCGCGGCGTCATCACCACGGCCAATTATTTAGCGCGCGTCTTTGGCGTGGGCTCGGCCATGGGCTTGATGAAGGCGGCCAAGCTGTGCCCGCAAGCCATTTTGTTGCCAGTCGATTTTGCCGAATACAAACGCTACTCGGCTGCGTTTAAAAAAGTGATATTGGAAATAGCGCCGGTGATGGAGAGCCGCGGCGTGGACGAGGTCTACATCGACTTTAGCGCCGTACCCGGCGGTCAACGGCAAGGCGGTAGGGCGCTGGCGCGCTTGCTGCAAAAATGCATTTTTGATGCCACGGGCTTGACTTGCTCGATAGGCGTTGCGCCCAATAAGCTACTGGCGAAAATGGCGAGCGAATTTCACAAACCTAATGGCATTGCAATTGTTTACGAGCGTGATTTTGAAGAAAAATTCTTTCCGCTGCCGGTGCGCAAAATCCATGGCATAGGCCCCAAGACCGAGGCCAAGTTGCACGCGCTCGGCATACTAACCATAGCGGACTTGGCTGCGCTAGAAAAAAGCATGCTGCAACAACAGTTTGGCGAAAAATATGGAATGTGGCTGCACGAGGCGGCAGCAGGGCGCGATGAACGCCCCGTCGAAACGCACAGCGAGCCGGTGAGCATGAGCCGCGAAACCACTTTTGAGCGCGACTTGCACGCGCAAAGCGACAAAGCCGAGCTGGGGCAAATCTTCACGCAGCTGTGCGAACGCGTAGCGGCTGATCTGCAGCGCAGCGGCTATGTGGGCAAAACCATAGGCATCAAAATCCGCTATGCCGATTTTAAAATTGCGACGCGCGACGCGACTATCACCGTAGCGACCAACGACGCACAGGCCATACGACTAGCGGCAGGCTTGTGTTTAAAGCGGGTAGATTTGAGTCGGCGCTTTCGCCTTTTGGGCGTACGCGTGGGCGGGCTGCAAAAGCTGGGCGCAGTGCCTGCGCCCGCCGATGATTTGTTGCTTTAGCCGCCGCGGCGCATCATGTCGAAGAACTCGCTGTTGTTCTTCGTCGATTTGATGTTCTTGAGCATCATCTCCATCGCCTCGACTTCGTCCATGCTGTGGATGACTTGGCGCAAGATGCGGGTTTTTTGCAAAATCTCGGGCGAGAGCAGCAGCTCTTCGCGGCGCGTGCCAGACTTGGACAGCTCGATAGCGGGGAAAACGCGTTTTTCGTAGAGGCGGCGGTTGAGATGCACCTCGCTATTGCCCGTGCCTTTGAATTCTTCAAAGATCAC
>CAZUUN010000123.1:0-4787 GCA_964622735.1 uncultured Burkholderiaceae bacterium
GAGGGCGTCGTAGCCGGGTCGTTTGTCTCTGCCTTTGGCGCCGCTGATGCCTTCGTCGGAGAAGGTGCGGACGATCTCCCAGCCGGATCGTTGGGCCACCTCGTTGAGGACGAGAAGCTGGTTCTCGACGGTCTGAGAATCTTGGCTGACCCTTACATAGAGCGCGGCTCGCTTCATCTCCGAGACGATCTCACGGAAGTCCGATCCGTCAACGAGATGTGAGGTGGAGGCGACGCGGCTTGACCGTGTGCGACGGTTCGCCAAGCTTGGCCTTCCAACAGAGGAGGCGCCGCGTGGCCCACAAGTTCGAGATTTACAAGGACAAGGCGGGCGAGTTCCGCGTCCGCTTCAAATACAACAGCGAGACCATCTTCTCGACCGAGGGCTACAAGTCCAAATCCTCGGCTCAGAACGCCATCGACAGCATCAAGAAAAATGGCCCGGACGCGCCTGTCGAAGACAACAGCGGCGGGTGACGCAGCTTCGGGGGGCGGGCCGTCGCTGACGGCTCGCCTTCTCTGCGATGGGATTGACCCACGTCATGGCCCGGTCGCCTGCCGAGGTTAGGCATGCGGTGAGCACGAACAAGGAGCAGCGCGCATGAAGGGTTTCGTCGAGGACATCGAGGAACTGACGGAAGACAACAAGGACTTCCGGCGGGTGCTCTACACGGGCAAGCACCTTCAGTTGGTGCTGATGGCCCTACAGCCGGGCGAGGAGATCGGCGAGGAGGTCCACGAGGACCACGACCAGTTCTTCCGGGTGGAGAAGGGCAAGGGCGAGGTCTGGATCGACGGCGAGCGGACGAAGATCAAGAGCGACGACGCGATCATCGTGCCCGCAGGCGCCAAGCACAACGTGATCAACACCGGCGACAAGTCGCTGAAGCTCTACACGCTCTATGGGCCGCCCGATCACAAGGACGGCGTGGTTCACAAGACCAAGGCCGATGCCGAAGCCAGCGAAGAGCACTTCGACGGCACGACCACGGAGTAGCCTTCTGGGTGCCAGCCAGACCAACGCCATCGTTGCCCGCGATCTGCTCGCCGCTGTGGGCGAGGTGATGCTGCGCTGGGGCTATCTTGAGAGCGCGATGCTGAAGACCCTCGGCGGATCGTCGCGCACGCCTATCGTTCAGCGTTGGCTGACGACGGTCGAGCCGGGCGCCGAGATCGCCGATGAGATCAAGGACGCCGCCGCTGTTCGGCATCTGCTGGCTCATGGCCTCTGCGAGATTCAGGCCCGGCCTCAGAACGGCGGCGAGGCGGAAGTCGTCTGCCGCGATCCAGAAGACGCGCTGGTGCGGATCACGCTCGGGAGGCTTCGGGAGGTCGCCCAGAGCCTCGACCTGCTGAGGTTGGGCATCGAGGCGGCCAGCCGCTCCTAACGGTTCACCGGCGCCACGCCGGTATCGGCTCGCAGGCCACGCCGTCGTCATCGCGGTCTAAATGCGCGGCATAGCCAGGCTCGCCACGGCGGATGGGCGCGACGCCTGCGGCGCGGGCTTGGCTGCAATTGGCAAACCAAAGCGTGCCGCTAGTCGCGGGCGCGGCATACAAGCCTTGAGGCGCAGCGCTGCGGCCACTATTGCTGTTGTTATTGCCAGAACTAGTGCCACCTCGATGGCAGTGGTAGTCGCCCGTTTTGCGGTTGTTGTGGCAGCCCTCGCTGTTCAAACCGCCGCCATGCGCGCTGGCTGCTGGCGCCAGCAGCATGAGCAGCCCAAACAGCGCGGGCAGAAACAGGGCAGCCAGTTGCTGGTGCATATTGCGCTGCCCTAAAGCCGCAAACAATTCGCCGCTTGCACCACGCGCTCATGCACACCCAACTCGCCCATAAACGGCACTTGTCCCATGCAGGGCGCGGGCAGCAGGGTTTGCAGGGTGAGCAGGTTGTCTTCTAGGTAGGGCATATCAGCCTGCACGCAGTTGGCGACCCAGCCCGCGATGGGCAGGCCGCGCTGCATCAGCGCCTCAGCCGTGAGCAGCGCATGGTTGATGCAACCCAAGCGCATGGCAACGACCAGCACCACGGGCAGACCGTGGGTGCGGTGCAGTTGCACAAACAAGTCGGCGGTGTCGGCCCGCGGGTCGAGCGACAGCGGCACGCGCAAGCCGCCCGCGCCTTCTATCACCATGGCGTCGGCGTCTTTGGCCAACGCTTCAGCGCCGCGCAATATGGTGCTGATGGACAGCGTTTGCAGTTCAGCGCTGGCCGCCACATGGGGCGCGCACGCGGCTTGCAGCGGGTAGGCGCAGACTTGCGCCGCAGTCAAGCGCGGCTGCGAGTAGTGGCGCAGCAGCTCAACATCTTCGTTGCTGCCGTCAGGCTCTAAGCCTGCCGCAACGGGTTTGTAGCCCGCCACGCGCGCGTGCTGCGCTTGCAGGCGCAAGAGCAGGGCGCTGCTGATGAGGGTTTTGCCCACACCCGTGTCGGTGCCAGTCACGAGGTAGCCTTTCATGCGCCAAGTCCTTTGATCGCCACTTGAAACGCGGCCATGAGTTGTTCGATGTCTTCCCGCGTGTGCGCCGCGCTAAGCGTAAAGCGCAACCGCGCCGTGCCCGCCGCAACGGTGGGCGGGCGAATGGCGGTGACCCAAAAGCCTTGCTCGCGCAGCAGCGCCGAGAGCTGCAAGGCGCTGGCGTTGTCGCCCACAATCAGCGGCTGTATGGCGGTGCTGCTGGGCGCAAGCTGCCAATGCGCGGGCGCAGTTTGCAAAAGCTGTTGCAAGCTGCTGCGCAGGGTTTGTATCAACAAGTCGAGCTGCAAGCGCCGCGCGATGCCTTCGTCGCCGCGCATCAAATCCACGCTGGCGCAAATGGCGTGCGCCATGGCGGGCGAAGAGGCGGTGGTGTAAATATAGGGGCGCGCAGCTTGCACCAGCCAGTCGATCACCGCGGCAGGCGCGACGACAAAAGCGCCTGACAAGCCCGCCGCTTTGCCCAGCGTGCCCATGATGATGAGGCGCTGCGCCTGCTGCACGCCAAACAGGTCGGCACAGCCCGCACCCGCTGCGCCCAGCGCGCCTATGCCGTGGGCATCGTCGATGATGAGCCAGGCTTGGTGTTCGTGCGCCAAGCGCAGCAAGTCGGGCAGGGGCGCAATGGTGCCGTCCATGCTGAAGACGCCATCGCTGATGATGAGTTTGTGCGTTTTGTCGCTGGCGGCCAGTTGCGCGGCCAATGCTTGCATATCAGCATGCGGATAAATTTCCACCGTGCATTTTTTTTGCTGCTTGGCCAATTGCGCGCCGTCGATGAGCGAGGCGTGGTTCAGCGCATCGCAAAACAGCGCGGTGTCCTCATCGGCCAAAGCGGTGAGCAAGGCCAAGTTGGCCATATAGCCGGTGCTGAACGACAGCGCCGCTGCGTCTGCAATGTGGGGCGCGAACCAAGCGGCCAGCGCCGCGTCTTGCGCCACATGGGCGGGGCTGTGGCCGCTGATGAGGTGCGAGCCACCGCTGCCGCTGCCGTAGCGCTTGGCGCCTTCGCCTAAAGCGGCAGCTAGTGCGGGGTGGCGCATCAGACCCAAATAGTCGTTGCTGCAAAAGACTTGGCCATAGGGCGTGTCGCTGCCCAAAACGCGCACTTGGCGGTAGAGCTGCGCCGTTTGCCGTGCCTGCGTTTGTGCGCGCCAGTGCGCGAGGGTGGGGTCAGCCTGTGGCTGATCTTGTGTTTGATCGTGTATTTGATCGTTTGGGTCTTGCATGGCTGAATTTTACGGCCTAAAAAAAGCTATTTTTAAAGGTGTTTTAGGCACTTTAAGCCGTTAAACCTGCCACAGCAGCTATTGAATAAATAGCGAAATTAGAAGTTCAGATCCAAGGAGTATTGCTTTGCTGGGCAGCGTTTTCGCATCTTGTAAAATCAGCCGGTTCACTTCACCAACCTTGCCTTTCCTTTATTTTGGAGTTTTTATGAGTAAAAAACCTGTTCGCGTTGCCGTCACTGGCGCCGCTGGTCAAATCGGTTACGCGCTGTTGTTCCGCATCGCCTCGGGCGAAATGCTGGGCAAAGACCAACCCGTGATTTTGCAATTGCTGGAAGTGCCTGTTGAAGGCCCGCAAAAAGCGCTCAAAGGCGTGATGATGGAGTTGGACGATTGCGCCTTCCCATTGTTGGTGGGCATGACTGCGCACGACGACCCGATGACCGCGTTCAAAGACGCGGACTACGCTTTGCTCGTTGGCTCACGCCCACGCGGCCCAGGCATGGAACGCGCCGAGCTGTTGGCCGTGAATGGCGCGATCTTTATCGCCCAAGGCAAAGCCCTGAACGCCGTTGCCAGCCGCAATGTAAAAGTTTTGGTGGTGGGCAACCCAGCCAACACCAACGCCTACATCGCCATGAAATCTGCGCCTGATCTGCCACGCAAAAACTTCACCGCCATGCTGCGCTTGGACCACAACCGCGCTGCCAGCCAAGTGGCGGCCAAAACGGGCAAAGCCGTGGCTGACATCGAAAAACTGACCGTTTGGGGCAACCACTCGCCCACGATGTACGCCGATTACCGTTTTGCCACCATCAATGGCGAAAGCGTAGCGGCCATGATCAATGACCAAGAGTGGAACGCCAACACCTTCTTGCCTACAGTTGGCAAACGCGGCGCGGCCATTATTGAAGCGCGTGGCTTGTCTTCTGCCGCATCAGCGGCCAACGCTGCAATTGACCATATGCGCGATTGGGCGCTGGGCACCAATGGCAAATGGGTGACTATGGGTATTCCATCAGACGGCCAATACGGCATTCCTGCTGACACCATGTTTGGCTTCCCCGTGACTTGTGAAA